>NZ_JBWKQZ010000052.1:0-33516 GCF_059419025.1 Cupriavidus sp. GW821-FHT07C08 | reverse complement strand
GCTCGGTCAGATTCATTTTTCCCATGCACCTGATCTAACCATGAATGGGGTGCTTTTTCAATGACGCATTGGACTAGTACCGCTCTTCGACATACCGATAGGGATAGTCGGGCTCCCGGTATCCGCCCGCCTTCTGCCTGGCAGGCAGCTTGACCGGCTTGCGTTCGATCGCCTTGTACGGGATCTGTGCCAGCAGGTGCGTGATGATGTTCAGGCGCGCCCGGCGCTTGTCATTGGAATTGGCCACATGCCACGGGGCATAGTCCGTATCGGATGCGGCAAACATGGCGTCGCGCGCGCGTGAATAGTCGTGCCAGCGGCTGTATGAGCGCAAGTCCATGTCAGTGAGCTTCCAGAGCTTGCGGCCGTCGTTGATGCGCCCCTGCAGGCGGCGGGTCTGCTCCTCCGGGCTGACCTCGAGCCAGTACTTGATCAGGATGATGCCGGAATGCACGATGGCGCGTTCGACCAGTGGGACGGCGCGCAGAAACTCGTCGGCCTGCGCTTCGGTGCAGAACCCCATCACGCGTTCGACGCCGGCACGGTTGTACCAGCTCCGGTCGAAGATGACGATCTCTCCCGCGGCGGGCAGGTGCGGCAGATAGCGCTGCACGTACATCTGGCTTTTTTCGCGGTCGGTCGGCGCGGGCAGGGCGATCACGCGGAAAATGCGCGGGCTGACGCGTTCCGTGATGGCCTTGATGGTGCCGCCCTTGCCGGCTCCGTCGCGCCCTTCGAACACCACGCAGACCTTGCTGCCGCTGGCCTGCACCCATTGCTGCAGCTTGACCAGCTCGACATGAAGGGCGAAGAGCTCCTTCTGGTATGCCTTCTCCGACATGCGCTCGCGTGGCTGCTGGTCCGGCTTTTCGTCGAGGCTGTCGGCCGGGTCTGGTTTGCGCGGCGGCTCCGTCTGGCTCCCGTTGTCGTCGTGGCGCTTCCCTTTCCGCTTGGCCATGATCTTCCTCCAATGACGTACCGGTGCCTTGAGGGTCCGGTCATGCATTATTCAAACTTGGGGGATACCGCTTGCATGCGCACAGGCGGCTCGTTTCTACGATAGAAGCAAAATCGCGGGAAGTCCTCATGCCGATCCATTTTCCTGGCATAACCCTTGCCGGCTGGCCTGCCGGACGGCGACCGGAATTCGGTTGAATTTCAATGTCTTCCGTACTACGCTTCGTAGCGCGTATGGAGCAATATCCGCTCCGTATGTCGTCTGGCAATGGCACGCGGCAGGAGAACTTCCTCCGGCCCGGCGCGCTGCCCCAGTACGCCTCGGATGGCTCCGTCACCGGCTGCGAGGAGGGAACATGGCCTTTCTGGTCAGGCGGTTGCTTCAGTCCGGCTGCGCGTGGCTGTTTGTCGCGCTGGTGGCGGCAGCGGGCGGCGCCGCCGCCCAAGACGCACCGAAGCCGCCACCCACCTTCAAGCCCGAGGAGCTTGAGGCGCTGGTCGCGCCGATCGCGCTCTATCCCGATTCCGTGTTATCGCAGGTGCTGATGGCCTCCACCTATCCGCTGGAGATCGTGCACGCGGCGCGCTGGGTCAAGGCCAACCCCAAGGTCAAGGGCGACGCCGCGGTCAAGGCCGTAGCCGACCAGCCCTGGGATGTCAGCGTGAAGTCGCTGGTCGCCTTCCCGCAGGTGCTTGAGCCGATGAACGACAAGCTCGACTGGACCCAGAAGCTGGGCGATGCCTTCCTGGCCCAGGAGAAAGACGTGCTGGCCGCGGTCCAGCGGCTGCGCAACAAGGCCCAGCAATCCGGCAACCTCAAGAGCACCGAACAGCAGAACGTCATTGTCGAGCCCGCGACCACCGCGGCGCCAGGCGTGCAGACCGTGGTGCGCATCGAACCGGCCGACCCGCAGGTCATCTATGTCCCGGCCTACAACCCCACCGTGGTCTACGGTTCCTGGGGTTATCCGTCCTACCCGCCGTACTACTGGCCGCCTTATCCCGCCTACTACCCGGGCGCCGCGCTGGCCACGGGCTTTGCCTGGGGCGTCGGGCTGGCCGCCGCCGGGGCGATCTTCGGCAACTGCAACTGGGGCGGCGGCGACGTGAACGTCAACGTCAACCGTGCCACCAATATCGACCGCAACTTTGACCGCACCAAGGTGCAGAGCGGCGGGCGCTGGCAGCACGACGCCGGTCACCGGCAGGGCGTTGCCTACCGCGACAATGCCACCCGCGAGAAATTCTCCCGCGATGTGCCAGGCGGGGACCGGCGCAATGATTTCCGGGGTCGCGAGGGCGGTGCCGGCGTGTCCGACCGCGCGTCGCGCGACCGGGCCGGCGGGCAGGACCGGGCGGGTGCCGGAGACCGGGCCGGAGACCGGGCGGGTAATCGGGCGGGAGACCGCGCCGGAGACCGGGCCGGTGATCGCGCTGGTGAACGGGGCGGTGAACGGGGCGGTGATCGGGCCGGGGTCTCTGACCGGGCCGGTGTATCGGACCGCGCAGGGGCTGCCGATCGGTCACGGGGCGGCGGTGAACGGGCCACCACCGTAGCCGACCGCGGCGGCGGTGGCGGGCGGGACAACGCATTCCAGGGCGTGGGCGGCGGCGCGGCGTCGCAGCGCGACTTTGACCGCGGACGCTCCAGCATGCAGTCGGCCGGAGGCCGCGCAGGCGGCGGCTTCAGCGGCGGCGGTGGCGGGGGCCGTGGCGGCGGCGGCTTCAGCGGCGGTGGGGGCCGTGGTGGCGGCGGCGGACGCGGTGGCAGGCGCTAGCGGACCAGGGAGCCTCGATCATGACGTCACCACTAAGCCTTGCCCGATCCCTGCCTGGCCGCCTGGCCTGCGCGCTGGCGCTTGCGCTCGCGCTGACCGTTGCCGGCATGCACGCCGCGCACGCGCAGAAGTCCTTCAAAACCCCCGAGGCCGCCATGAACGCCTTTGGCGAGGCGGTCGCCACCAGCGACGACGATGCCATGAAGGTGCTGCTGGGCGCCAGGATCCACGACCTGATCCCGCCAGTCGGCGCCGACATCCGGTACCGCTTTCTCGAGGCCTGGCGGATCTCGCATGCGGTCCAGCCAGAGGGCGACAGCCATGCCCGCATCGCCGTAGGCAATGACGGCTGGACCCTGCCAGTGCCGCTGGTGAAGACATCGAAGGGCTGGCAGTTCGATACGCGTGCCGGGGTCGACGAGATACGCATACGCCGCATCGGCCGCAATGAACTCGCGGTGATCCAGGCCATGCTCGCGGTCTATGACGCCCAGCGCGAATATGCCCGGACCGATCATGACGGCGACGGCCTGCTGGCCTACGCAGGCAAGCTTGCGAGTACGCCGGGCAAGCAGGACGGGCTGTACTGGCCGACATCGGAGGGCCAGCCGCCCAGCCCGCTCGGGGTTGCGTTCCTCACGGCAGGCCGGCACAACCCGGGGCAGGGCGGCTACTACGGCTATCACTACAAGCTGCTGACCGCGCAGGGGCCCAACGCACCCGGCGGCGCTTACAACTATGTCGTCAATGGCAAGCTGTTCGGCGGCTTCGCCGTGCTGGCCTGGCCGGTGCGGTATGGCGATACCGGCGTGAAGAGCTTCATGGTCAGCCACGACGGCCAGGTCTATGAACGCGACCTGGGCACCGACAGCGCCGGCAAGGCCGCGGCGACCAAGACCTTCGATCCCGGCCCTGGCTGGACCAAGGTGACACCGTGAAGCATGGGCTCCGGATCCTGGCGGGCGTTGCCGTGTTCGCCGCAGTGCCGGTGCTGACGGCATGCTATCCCTACCCTTACCCTGCCGAGGTGGTCCCGACCACCTACCCGGGCCTGCAGCCCAGCCGCTACGACCGCGCCTTTGCCGCGGCCGCCGGCGCCATGCGCGACCAGGGCGTGGCGATCAGCACCGAGGATGCCGTGGCCGGCACGGTGGAAGGGACCCGCAACAACCTGCCGGTGAGGGCCAGCGTGCGCCGCCAGGCCGACGGCACGGTGCGGGTGCAGTTCGACGGCACCGACCCGTCGGATCCGCGTCTGCTGGAGCGCATCTCGCGCAGCTACGACGCGCGCATGGGCCGCTGAGGCGCGCTGCGCCGCCGTTGCCGCCAACCACTCCAGGCTGCGCGCGCGGAATGACCGGCGCCCCCGGCGCCGGACTGGCCGGGCGCTGCGGATACACCGACGTGCCGAAGGTGTTGCCCATGCGATGGCTGGTGGCCGCCTCGTTATAGAGGCCGACCTGGTTCGAGGGTCGCTGCGCGATCGCCTCGGCCGCCAGTCCGCTGTCAGGCCGTGCGGCCCGGCACGCGGCCAGCCGGCTTGCGTCACGCCACCCTCGCCGCGACCGCCTCCCCGTGGCCGTCCGCCGCTTCGCGCTGGAGCGCTGAAGCGCGCTGCACCAGCTTGCTCAGGCTGGGGTTCATCGGCTTGAGCTCCATGCGCTCGGCCGCCAGCGCGCAGGCCAGGTTGGCGCGTTGGCCTCGCAACGCCGCCTCGATCAGCGTCAGGTTGATGAGATCGCGCTGGGCGTGGCTGCCGCCAAAGCGATGCGCGATCTGGCGTACCGGCAGCAGCAACCCGATGGCGTGGTCGTAGTCTTGCCGTGCGAAGGAGAGCAGGGCTTCGGTCACCGGCAGGCCGACCTCGCGGGTCATCATCGCGTTGGAGCCGCTGCCACCTGCCGCCGCGCGCATGCCAGCAAGCAGGCCGGCCAGGGCGCTGTCGCGCCCGGCGCAGAGAAAGGCCATGGCGGCATGGGTGTCGTTGAAGGCGTAGTAGCCTTCCGCGCCGCGCGCCTGCCAGGTGTCGGCGACTTCGTTCCAGCGCGCGCCCACGTCGATGCCGCGCAGGTGCAGGCGCCACAGCATGGCACAGGCATCGATCAGCTCCAGCGCCACCGCGGAGTGGTGCTCGCGGATGTGCGCGTCGTAGATGTCCAGTACCTGCCTGGTATGGCCGAGTTCGAGATGGAACAGCGCCAGGTGCCACCAGTTGTGCACGGCCATCATATTGTCCTGCGACCAGTCGGCAGCACGCCCGCTCAGCCAGTCGATGCCTTCATCCTGGCGGCCCTGCATTTCCATCACGTGGGCGACCGCATGAATAGCCCAGGGATCGCGCGGATTCAGTTCCAGTGCGAAGCGGCCGCGTTCCTCGGCTTGCTCGTACAAGTTCGTTTCCTCAAGACCGAACGCATGCATGCCAAGGACATAGCCGAAGCCGGGTGCGCGCGTATTCCAGTGCGGCAGCACCTGGGCGATGCGGTCGCGCAGCAGGGTGGACTGCCCGAGCAGGAAGTCGCCGATATGGGCGATCTGCAGCGCCAGGCTGTCGCGCGGATAGTCGACCACGATGTCACCGTACAGCTGGATCGAGCGCGCGAAGTGGCCGTCCAGCCAGGCGCGTGCCGCCGCGATATGCCGGCGCTCGCGCTCGTTGGCGCTGGCGGACAGCGCTTCGCCTGCCTCAATGCTTTGCCTGAGCATCGGCTCCACGGCGCCGTCGGCAGCCGTGATCATCATCCCCGCGCGCAAGGCATGGCCCATCACGAAGCCCGGATCGTCGGCCAGGGCATGGTCGATCACCGTGAGCGGGTCGCCGTAGTAGCCATGCAGCAATTCCAGGGCGGCTTCGAAGCGCTCCAGCGAGTTGGTGTTGGTGCTCGAGACCGAAACACCGCGCGAGTCAGTTTGTGTCATGACGCAATCCTTCCAGTGTGACCGAGGCAGCCCTTGCCTCGATGGCAACCCCTGTTCGTCCGCTATGTCGGAGCCATGCGGCCCGGGGTTGTGGTCATACTAGGCAGCCGGCGTGAACGGGCCCGGCAATCCAGCGTGAAAGAAGCGTGAAAATTGCGGCAGGCCGGGAAGTACCGGCTTCATATCTTTGCGCCGGCGAGGCGCGCGTGATGCAGTGCCGTCGCCTATAAAGGATGGGCTTTCAGGATTCCAAATCATGGCCCGCGCCCGTCTTGACCTGTTCGGCGGCTTCCAGCTGAGTTCCGCAGACGGAACGCCGATTTCGCTGACTGCCCGCAAGGCGCGCGCAGTGCTGGCCTATCTCGCGCTGGCGCAAGGGCGCGCCCAGCCGCGCGACAAGCTGGCCGTTCTGTGCTGGGCCGAAAGCAATACCGAGCAGGCGCGCAGCAGCCTGCGCCAGGCGCTCAGCGCGGCGCGGCGCGCGCTGGAAGAGGCTGGCCAGCACGTGGTGCTGGCAGAAGGCGACAGCGTGACGCTCGGCGAAATCGAGGTCGACGTGTGCGCGTTCGAGCAGTGTGCCCGTGAAGCCACGCCCGCGTCGCTGGCGCGCGCCGCAGCGCTATACCGGGGTGACTTGCTGGAGGGCTTTCATGCCGCCTCGCCGGCGTTCGACCACTGGCTGGCGATCGAACGCGAACGTCTGCGCGGCGTGGCGTTGGCGGTCATGGCCAGGTTGCTGGCGCACCACGAACAGGCCGGCGAGACGGAGCAGGCCATCGCCAGTGCCACCCGCCTGCTCGCGCTCGATCCGCTGCAGGAAAGCGTGCACCGGGCGCTGATCCGGCTGTATGAACGCCAGGGCAGGCAGGCGCTGGCGCTCAAGCAATACCGCTTGTGCCGGGCGGCACTGCAACGCGAACTCGGGGTATCGCCCGAGCCCGAGACCGAGGCGCTGTACCAGGCAATGCTGCGGGCCCGCCGCGAGCCGGTGGCTGGCATGCCGGCTGGTGACGACGGTGCAGCGGTGCCACCTGCGTCCGACGTAATCGCTGCCGAGCCGCAGCTGCGCCACGCAGTGATCCTGGTAGCCAGCCTGGACGATAGCAGCGCTGGCCTGGAACCCGAGCCATTGCACGATGCCCTTGCGCGTTGGCGCCAGCATGCCAGGGCATTGGCCAGCGCCTGCGGCGGCCATATCACCGATGAAATCGGCACCCGGCTGACCATCGTGTTTGGCGTTCCGGTGGCGTATGGGAACGACGCCGAGCGCGCGGTGCATACCGCCGGGGCGCTGCATGCCGGCCTGGCGCGGCTGGCGGAATCCGCCAACGCCAGGCTGCTGGCGCGCGTAGGCCTGGCCAGCGGCCAGGTGCTGGCCGCCTGCGGCGAAAGCGGCATGACGCTGACCGGCGGGCCGGTTGGGGTGGCCTTGCAAGCGATGGAGCGCGCCGAGCCTGGCGCAACCCTGGTGTCGAATCGGGTCTACCAGGCGCTGCCCGGACGCCTGGAAGCGGACTGCGTGGCGCACGCCGTGCTCCCCGGCGTGGCCGAACCGATTCCGCTCTGGCGCGTGCGGCGCTTTCTCGGGGTGGAACAGGTGCCGCCGCAGCACGCCTTCGTCGGGCGGCAAGCGGAACTGGCCCAGCTCGCCGGCGTTGCCGACAGCTGCCTGCGTTCCGGCCATGGCCGGGTCGTGCTGATCCGCGGCGAGGCCGGCATCGGCAAGAGCCGGCTCGCCGACCGCTTCGTCGCGCTGGCGCGCGAGCATGGCCTGGAGGCACACCGGGCGCTGGTGCTCGACTTCGGCGCCGGCAGCGGCGGCGATCCCTTGCGCATGCTCGCGCGCAGCCTGCTGGGTGTCGCGCCTCGCACGGGCGCACATGGCGCCGCCGCCGAAGAAGCGACAGGCGCGGCCATCGGGCAAGCGCTCGCGGCCTGGCAACTCGGCGAGGATGAGCTTGTGTTCGCCCGCGACATGTTCGAGCAGCCCCAGTCCCGGGAGCAGGCCGCTGCACTGGCCGCGATGGACGCCGCCAGCCGGCAACGCGGCGCACAGCGAATGATGGTGACGCTGGCCACCCGCCGCAGTGCGGTGCGCGCGCAGTTGATCGTGGTCGAAGACGTCCACTGGGCCGAGCGCACGGTGCTCGATTGCCTGGCGCAGCTGGCCGCGGCAACCCGCAGCCATGCGCTGATCCTGGCGCTGACCGTACGTCCCGAGCATGACCCGCTCGATGCGGCCTGGCGGGCGACCAGCCAGGGCGCGTCGCTGACCACCATCGACCTCGGGCCGCTCGACGATGCCGAGGCGCACGAACTGGCAGCCTGCCATCGGCAGGTCGATCCTGCCGTGGCCGCTACCTGCATTCGCCGGGCCGAGGGCAATCCGTTGTTTCTCGACCAGTTGCTGCGCGGCGCGGAGGCGGGCGCGGACGAGTTGCCCGGCACGCTGCAGAGCATCGTACTGGCGCGGATGGACCGGTTCTCTACCGCCGACCGCCAGGCGCTGCAGGCCGCTGCCGTACTGGGCCAGCGCTTTGGCCCGGCCGCGCTGCGGCACTTGATCGAAGATCCCGCGTACGCTTGCGAGCGCCTGGTGCAGGAGGCCATGGCCCGGCCGGAAGGCGAAGACTTCTTGTTCATGCACGCGCTGATCCATGAGGCGGTATACGCCTCGCTGCTCAAGTCGCGGCGACAGAATCTGCACCGGCGCGCGGCCGCCTGGTACGAAGGGCGGGACCCGGCGCTGACGGCCGAGCACCTGGATGCCGCAGGCGATCCCGGCGCGCCCGAGGCCTATGCCGCCGCGGCGCGCCATGAGGCGGCGCATTTCCGCGGCGAGCGCGCGCTGCGCCTGGTCGAGCGTGCGCAGCGCCTGGATAGCGGCAACGCCTGCAGGCACACGCTTGCCTGCCTGCACGGCGAGCTGGCACTTGACCTTGGCCTGCCGACGCAATCGCTGCAGGCGTTCCGGCAAGCGCAATTGCTGGCGCGCGATGCGGCACAGCGGGCCCGGGTGTGGCTTGGCACGGCGGCCGCCTTGCGCCTGCTCGACCGCTATGACGAAGCCCTGGCGGCGCTGCGCGAGGCGGAGCAGGCCGCCGCTGCGCCGGGCCAGCCCGAGCGCCTGACCGAGATCGAATCGCTGCGCGGCAATCTCTATTTCCCGAAGGGCGACATGGACGAGTGCCTCGCCGCCCACCAGCGCGCCCTCGGCCATGCGAGGGCGGGGGGATCGGTGCTGGGCGAGGCGCGTGCGCTGGGCGGCCTCGGTGATGCGTACTACCAGCAGGGCCGCATGCTGACCGCGCATGCGCATTTTGTCCGCTGCGTCGAGCTGGCGCGGGCACACGGCTTCATCCGCATCGAATGTGCCAACCTGCCGATGGTGGGCGCGGTGGAACTGTTCCGCAACGAACTTGCCGCCGCGCAGGCCAGTTGCGAGGAAGGGCTGCGCCTGGCGCGGCGCATCAGCGATGCGCGCAGCGAGATGCTGGCCTACGACGTGATGACATCGACCGCGCAGCTCGCCGGCGACTGGCCGCGTGCCGAAGCGCACGCGCGGCTGGCACTGGCGCTGACGCGCCGGCTGGAGGCCCGGCGCTTCGAGGCGGAAGTGCTGGCCCGGCTTGGCCTGGCCATCGGCGCGCTCGGCCAGGTGCAGGAGGCGGAGTCCCTGCTCGACGAGGCGCTGCAGCTGAGCCACGCCAGCGGCGTGCGGTATTCAGGGCCAACCGTGCTCGCGTTCCTGGCGCGCACCACGCGCGATCCGGACAAGCAGCTCGACGCCCTGCGCCAGGGCGAGGCCATGCTGGCCCAGGGCTGCGTGAGCCATTGCCACGTCGATCTGCTCGAAGCTGCGATCGACGTTTCGCTGGCGGCGCGCCGGTGGCAGGAAGCCGAACGCTACCTGGCAGCGCTGCAGGATTACATGCAGCATGAGCCGTTTCCGTGGGGAGACTTCCTGATCCGCAGGGGCCGCGCGTTGATCTGCGCCGGACGGGAAGAGGGCGGCGCGAGCACGCCGCCGCTTTGCGCCCGCTTACGGCTGCTCAGGGACGAGGCACACGCGGCCGGTCTGAATGAATCCCTGGGTGCCATCGATGCGGCACTGGAGCGGCTGACAGCGACGTCGCGTATCGGGCAGGACGCATCTGGCCTGTCCTGATCGAAAGGGCTCACCGTCACCCCACGCAGCGTTCAAGGAGCGCCTGGCCGCTGGTCACGGGCGCGGTACAGGTGCGATGTCGGCACACGTAGGCTGCCGGCTGGCCGTCGACCGGGAGCCGCCCCTGGCCAACGGGAACATCTTCGGCGAATGCCAGCACGCGTGCCGGAAGATAGGTGCGGTGAACGCTTTCCACTAGGGCGGCGGCCGCCGCCTTGTCGCCGGCAAGAATGATCCCGAACGCGCCGCGCTGCGCGAAGTCCGCGGCGGCCAGGAGGTGCACGAAGCCGGCCGGGGCCGCGGTGGCGGCAGCCCGGTAGCGCTGGAATTCGTGCTCGGCGAGGTCACGATAGCGATCCTCGCCGGTGAGCTCATGCAAGCGCAGGAAGGCGAACACGCTGGCTGAAATGCCAGACGGCCAGGCGCCGTCGTACGGCGCGCGAGGCCTGTGTATCAATGGCTCGCCATCATTGGGCGTGAAATACAGCCCGTCGTCCCAGAAGTTATCGATGATGAGCGCCACGAGTCCGGCTGCGCGATCGAGGTATCGCCTGTCAAAGCAGGATTCGTAGAGGTCGATCAGCGCGTTGGCCAGGAAGGCATAGTCTTCCAGGAACCCTGGCACCTTGACTGTGCCGTTCTTCCAGTACCGATACACACCGCCGTCCGGCATGGTGAGCTTGTCCTGGATAAAGCTGGCGGCACGCCTCGCGGCGGCGAGCTGTGCGGGGTTGCCCGTTGCCTGGTAAGCCGCACAGAGTCCCTGGATCATGAGACCGTTCCACCCGGCGAGAATGTTGTCGTCGCGGCCGGGGCGCACGCGCCGGGCGCGTGCTGCCAACAGCCGCTCGCGCCAGCCTTCCAGCCGTGCCTCCTCCAGGGGAGTCAGCGTGACGGCACGGTGGAGCACCGATCTGCCGGGTTCAAAGTTCCCGCCTTCGGTCACGCCGTAGGCGCGACACGCCAGGGCTCCCTCGGATTCGCCCAGGACTGCCTTCACCTCGGCCGCTGTCCAGACATAAAAACGGCCTTCCTCGCCTTCGCTGTCGGCATCTTCGCCGGCATGGAAGCCGCCGTCGGGGTGCGTCATGTCTCGCAGGATGTACGCGATCGTTCCCTCGAATACGCGGCGCCAGGCTTGCTTTCCGGTCAGGCGATAGGCGTTGGCGTAGAGCGTGACGAGCTGGCCGTTGTCGTAAAGCATCTTTTCGAAGTGGGGCACGGCCCAGCGTTCGTCGACACTGTAGCGGGAAAACCCACCGCCGAGCTGGTCATGGATGCCGCCGGCCGCCATGCCGTCGAGCGTGCGCTCCAGTGCTTCAAGCAGCGCGGGTTCATGCGTTCGCTGACAGATGCGCAGCACGAGGTCGTACGCGCTTGCGTTGGGAAACTTGGGCGCTCCGCCCAGGCCGCCATGGGTCGGGTCCGTATTGCGCGCGAGGGCGAGGGCGGTCTGCGCGGGCAGGTCCTGGACTTCCGCGGCTTGTTCCGCGTCTTCACGGCTCAGGACCCCTTCGTCCAGGTTCCGGAACCCCTGCTGAAACTGCTCGATGGTGCCGCGCAGTTCCTCGCGGCGATGCCTCCAGGCTTCGCTCAGGCTCAGCAGCACGCGCGGGAGCCCAGGGCGGCCGTAGCGGTCATCCGGCGGAAAGTAGGTGCCACCGTAGAAAGGCTCTCCCTGCGGCGTCAGGAATACCGTCAGCGGCCAGCCGCCGTCCTGTCCCATCATTTGAGGGACTTTCTGGTAAATGTCGTCGAGGTCGGGACGCTCCTGCCGGTCGACCTTGATGCTGATGAACCGTTCGTTCATCAGGCCGGCGATCCGGGGATTCTCGAACGATTCGTGCGCCATCACGTGGCACCAATGGCAGGTGGCGTAGCCGATGGAAAGCAGGACCGGCTTGTCGTCGTCGCGCGCACGGCGAAACGCCTCTTCGCACCAGGGATACCAGTCGACCGGATTCTCCGCGTGTTGCCGGAGGTAAGGCGAGGTTTCTGTGGCGAGCCGGTTTGTCATCATGGTCTCCAGCCTGGGCCGGTGGGACAACTGTGGCGCAGAACAGGGCGCCCGGCAAGCGCGTGGCGGGTTTCCGGCATCAGGCCACTCCAACCCCTTGTGACCAGTACTGGTATCGCCAGGTAAAGCCATCGCGCGGTGGCATGGTGCCGGGGGGTGCCCCACCGCCACGATAGGCGAAGGTGTACAGCACCAGCGCCGTGCGCCGCGAAGAATACCGGTCCCGCACGGGCATGGCTTCCCTTGCGGGCCACCAGCGCGGTGCAAGCAGCGCGCCGCTGACATAGGCCAGGCCGCAGTGCCCCCAGCCGGCTGCAGACAGCTGCCACAGCCAGCGGTAGCCGGCGTTCGGAGGGCGTGAGCGAGCGCGCATGCGACTCCTTGTTTCAGTTCGGAGCCGGTACGGCTCTGATCCGATCCGTCCACTTTTGCATTGCCGGACGGTTTGCCGACCAGGGACTGCGATCGGTTAAGGCGACTGTGGCAAAAAAAGCTGCCCGGGGCAATGCAAGTTACAGTGCCAGCTGCATGTCACCAGCGGCGCCCGCGAGGCGAGTGGTCAACGTCGCCCTGTGCGCCGCAAATAAAAAGAGCACCTTCTACAGGTGCTCAGCGCTTCCAACGATCGGGGTGCGTCCGAACCGGGTCAGCAACTTATGATCCGGTCCGGACCTGCAGGCATATGTGGCCTGCACGATCACGCTTCATCTGGCAGATCATCCAGGAAACATGATCGTTTCGCTGACCTACCTTCGCTTTACTCAAGCGTGTCTCAGTCAGCACTTCGAGTATAGGGCAGCCGACGCTCAGGTCAACCTGAATCTGGCTGTGCCGCCGCGCGAGCAGCCTGATCCATCGGTCTGCGCTACAGGGCCGCGATGAACTTGTCCCACGGCGTCGCTTGCAGCGTCTCGGTCGCGGCGTGTCCATAGCCCCGGATGATCAACGCCGCCCGCTCGAGTTGCTTCAGGTCGTCCGTCTCGACAATGTCCACGACGTCAAAGCGCCCGAGTGTCAGATAACTGTCCTTCCAGGTGACGGCAGGGCATTCGGCCTTGATTTTCTCGGCCACCGTGGCGGCGAGTTTCTTCATGTCCCTGGGGTCCGTGAACGCGTCAGGAGCGAGACGGCTGAGGATGACGTATGTAGTCATGGCATACCTCCGTGCAAGAAATTGCTCCGCAAAACGGCACGGCAGTCATGCGGGAACAACCGGCCGCAGGTCTTTCAGTCTATGTCATCGGCGCTCGCCTGCTGCGACGATGGCTTGGATCAATCATGTGCTTGCGAATGCAGTTCCACCACGTCCCGATCGGCTACCGGATGATCGGCGCCCACCTGCTGGCCGCTGAACTTGCCACTCCCCCAAAGGCGGGCGAACTTGAACGTACGCGCGAGATCAGGGTGCACCTGCAAGGCGACATCCAGCACGGTGTCGCCGCGTCGCATCGTAAAAGGCCGACGCTGGTCGACGGGCTTCCCGGGTGCCTTGGTGTAGACACGCACGATGCCCAGAGCCCTGAAAAGGAACGGTCCGACTTCGGCCAGTCCGCGCCCGTCGGTTGCCGAGGTTGCTAGCGCCGGAAAACGTACACCGAGCAGGTCTTCCAGCACGGCCGCGTCTTCCGGGTTGGCGAGATCAGTCTTGTTGGCCAGCAGCAGCGCAGGGAGGTGAACACTGAACGGGTCAGCCGCCGCTTCCGCCGTCGCCCCAGGGCTGTCGGCCTGATCTGGCCAGCGCTCCGACAGGATGATCTTCGCCTCGGCAAGCCGCCGCAGAATCAGCGCCAACTGTTCTGTACAGTCTGGCGCGCTCAGATCGACCACGAGCAGTACGCCGTCTGTCGCCCGCAATATGTCAGTGAGCCCGGGGTGCATGAATTCGACGCAGACAGGTGGCAGATCCACCAGCTGAAAAGCAATGTCGTCGAACGCCAACATGGCGGGGACCGGCACCTGCGTAGGATGGGGGTAGGGCCCAACCTCGCTGCCCGATCCTGTCAGCCTTGCGTGCAGGCTGGATTTTCCCGCACCGGGCGGGCCGATCAGACAGAGCTGGGCCGCACCTTCAGGATGCACCGCATGTGCCGGCCCTCTGTGAGCGGCCTTCCCGTGGCCCGCAGATGCCTGGGTGAGTTCCCTGATCCGCGACTTGATATCGGCCTGCAGATGCTCCGTGCCCTTGTGTTTCGGGATGACACGGAGCATCTCCTTCAGGCATTCGAGCTGCTCGCGCGGCTGGCGTGCCTGCCGATAGGCTTGTTCGGCCTGCTTGTACTCTGGAGTGAGGTTTGCTGGCATGGGCTGTCGCCAGAGTTTCAGCGTCCGGAAGCCGAAACAGCGATCCAATCGCCAAAGAGCAGTTTCATTCTAGCCTGTCGTCCGCGCTGCTAATGGCAAGCGGGGCCGGCAGCGGCGCCGTACCCGGTCTCCAGCCCGACCTTTCGCTCTGCGCGCAAGGCAGCCCGCCGGCCCCGCACGGTGTTGACGCCGCACAGCAGGCCCAGCCCGACCACGAAGTAGCTGCCGGTGACCAGCAGCGCCTGCCGGTGATCGCCGCCCGTCAGCCAGCTTGCCATGCCATAGGTCAGTGGCCCGGCGATCGAGGCCAGCTTGACCGCCAGGCCCCAGAGCCCGAAGAACTCGGCCGCGCGCGATGGCGGAGCGAGCAGCCCCACCATGGCCCGTCCGGCGGACTGGGCGGCGCCCAGGCACAGGCCGGCCACGTTGGCGGCAAGCCAGAACAGCGGCGCTTCGCGCGCGGCGCGCGCCAGCAGGATGGTCAGGATCCAGCCCAGCAGCGTCAGGGCAATGGCGCGCACGTGGCCGATGCGGTCCTGCACATGGCCGAACAGGAAGGCGCCGGCCGCCGCTGTCAGATTGACCACCAGCACCAGGGTCAGGGTCTGCTGCATGGTGAAGCCCATGGCCTGGTTGGCGTAGATGGCGGTCAGCGTGATCACAGCCTGGATGCCGGCCTGGTAGAACAGGGTGCACAGCAGGAAGCGGCGCAGGTCCTTGAACTGGCGCAGCTGGCCCAGGCGTTGCCATACCCTGGCCCAGGCCGTGCCGATGGCCCGTTCGCCAGCCGGCGCGGCCGCGGCGACCTGTGGCGCGCCGCGGTCGCGCAGCAGCAGGAAGGTCGGCAGGCTCGCCAGGGCAAAGATGGCTGCCGTGATCAGCATGGTGACGGGAACGAACTGGCTGGCGACGTGGCCGCGTGCGGTGGCCCAGTTGACATAGAGCAGGCATGCGCCCAGCGTGACCAGCCCGCCGATATAGCCAAGGCTCCAGCCCCAGCCCGATACCCTGCCCAGGGCTCGGGTGGTGGAGAGCGACGGCAGGAAGGCGGCGATCAGGTTTTCGCCGCTGCCGAAGAAGAAGTTGGACAGGACCACGCACAGGATGGCGATGCCAAGGGTGCCGGGCTGCGCAAAATAGAGCAGGGCGGTGAACACCACGCAACCCGCCGTCGTCACCGCAAGCAGTGGCTTCTTGGCTGCGCGCAGGTCGGCGTAGGCGCCGACCAGCGGCGCGCTGAGCACCACCAGCGCATAGGAGAAGGAAAGTGCCGCGGTCCACGCCAGCGTGGCCCAGGGTGCGTTGCCGGCCACCACGGCGACGAAGTAGGCATTGAACAGCGCGGTGATGACCACCGTGGTGTAGCCCGAATTGGCAAAGTCGTACATGGCCCATGCCCACACTTCGCGCGGCCGTACGTCGACGCCCAGGGCAGAGGGCACGCGGGGCGCGCGAGTGTGGCCACCCGCTTGGGGCACGGTCATGTTCCTTTCTCCACGATGCGGCGCCGCTTCAGCCGAAGCAGGACGCCATAGACGGCCAGCGCCGCGAACACGTGCTTGAGCGTGTGCCCGCTGACCAGCCCGGTGAGCGCGACGATCTGGTGATCCAGCACATCGCAAGCCAGGGCCAGCACATAGCAGCCGGTGATGGCCAGCACATCCCGGTCGCCAGTGTAGCGCGGCGCATAGAGGCAGAGCAGCAGTGGCACCACCAGCATGGCCCACGCCTGGACCAGGAGATAAGGGCGCAGGTCTCCGATGCCTCGGGCTTCGCTCCATGCCCAGTAGCCGACGCTGGCCGGCCCCGCGAACAGCAGCAGCGGCAGCAGGCGCAAGCCGGCCTTCAGGCTGACCCGCTCGCACAGGTTGGCGCCCAGCCAGGACATCAGCGCGAACGCCAGCGGGGCCCTGTCCCACACCAGCCGCTGGTTGTCCGGTGCAAGGTGGTAATAGGCGGAGCCCAGGCCAACCAGGAAGACGGCAAAGAAAAGCAGCCGGTAAGGCCAGGCCTCGGTTGGCGCGATGAAGGCGCGGCTGGCAGCCGTGGTGCCCAGATAGCGCAGGCCGGCCGCGCCCGCGAGCAGGAACAGCAGATTGGAGCCGATGTCGAGGCAGTGGGGCGTGCCGAAGCAGACGTAAGGGTCGGCATAGCGATGGTATTGCGGCGGCTGCGCGATGCGCGGCAGCAGCCAGGCCGCGGTGGCCATGGCCGCCACCAGCAGCCAGACTGCTGCGGCCCTGGCGGCAGGGCGGGCTTGTCGGCAGGCGCGCATGATGGCCTCCTTCCGCTTGTGGACGGCCCCCTTGATAGCCGCGTACTACCAAGTTTCGACAATTGTCTGTTGCTTTGCCAATGCTTTGGCCGTGACGCCGCATTGTTCCGGCATTGGAACGCTGTGTTCGCTTCCGGCAGGCTTCCGCAAATCTGAAGGGCTGCTATCTTCGAGCGCCGTGATCAAAACAAAGTGGCAGCGCCGCGATACACGTCGCCACTGCCCGAAACCCACGGATGTCAGTGAAGAAAGCAACCTCATCAAGCCGGCTGGCGCACCTTGCTGCCGTCGTTCCCTTTGCGGCCTGCCTGTGCGCGCTGCCTGCCGCCGCCGACGCGGCAACCTTCTCGATGCAGGGCGGCTATGGCCGCGACAACGGCCACGGCGTTGAGAAATACGAAGTGGCCGCGCGCTGGGACGATATCGTGCAGTGGCAGCTGTCCAGCCGCTTGGCGCTGTCCCTGGACGGCGAGGTCAATCTCGCGAACTGGCGGGCGCTGTCGCCCCGGCCGTCGAGCCAGTTGACGGAGTTCGGCGTGTCACCGATCTTCCGCCTCAGCTATGCGGGCGAATACGCGACGCCGTTTGTTGAAGCCTCCGTGGGTTTGCGCGTGCTCAGCCATACCGAGATCGCCGATGGCCATCGCATGGGCTCGGCTTTCCAGTTCTCTGACATGGCCGGCGTAGGCATTGCCTTCGGCAAGGCGCAGCGGCTTGCCATCGGCTACCGCTTCCAGCACCTGTCCAATGCCGGCATCAAGCAGCCCAATCCCGGCACCAACTTCAGCATGGGCTACGTGCGCTACCGCTTCTGACGGGGTGGCGGCCGGGCATCGTTCCAGCCGCAGGACACTGCATCGCAATCCCACGGTCTACCGCGCATCGGCCCCAACACCTATCATTGGTCCATGGATCATTGCCTGTCACTATCGGCCGGCATACTCGGAGAACAGACATGAAGCGCATTCTGGGCGTCTACAGCGCACCGCGTCAGCACTGGGTCGGAGATGGTTTTCCGGTGCGCTCGATGTTTTCGTACATGAGCCACGGCAAGCAGCTGAGCCCGTTTCTGCTGCTGGACTACGCCGGGCCGGCCGACTTCACGCCGACACAGCGCCCACGCGGGGTTGGCCAGCATCCGCACCGCGGTTTCGAGACCGTGACCATCGTCTACAAGGGCGAGGTCGCGCATCGCGACTCGACCGGGCAGGGCGGCGTGATCGGCCCCGGCGACGTGCAGTGGATGACGGCGGGCGCCGGCATCCTGCATGAGGAATTCCACTCGCCGGCCTTTACGCAAAGCGGCGGCGCGCTGGAAATGGTGCAGCTGTGGGTCAACCTGCCGGCGCGCGACAAGATGACCACGCCCGGCTACCAGGCCATCGTCGACCGCGATATCCCGGTGGTGCCGATGCCCGATGGCGCCGGCACGGTGCGCGTGATCGCCGGCGAGTACGCGGGCAAGGCCGGTCCGGCGCGCACCTTCACGCCGATGCATGTGTGGGATATGCGCCTGAACCAGGGTGCCAGCACGCGGCTGGCGCTGCCGGAGGGCTGGCATACCGCGCTGGTGGTGCTGCGCGGCAAGATCACGGTCAACGCGGAGGCGACGGTGCGGGATGCCGAGATGGTGGTGCTGGACGGTGCCGGCGAGGATGTGAACATCGAAGCCAGCACCGACGCGGTGGTGCTGCTGCTCAGCGGCGAGCCGATCGACGAGCCGATCGTCGGCCATGGCCCGTTCGTGATGAACACCGAAGAGCAGATCGCCGACGCCTTCCGCGACTTCAGCAGCGGCCACTTCGGCAGCATCGCGGCGGGCGGCCGGTAGGCGCCTGCTGCGGCAACGGGGCGAGCCTTGCGGCTCGCCCCGCTCCGGCATCAGAAGATCTGCCGGATCCCCACGGTCACGCCCACCATGCTCTTTTGCCCGGCCATGGTCGGGTACTTGAAGGCAAAGGCGGTGGCCGCGCCGTCGAAGCTCAGGCCGCCGTTGCGCGCATAGCCGGCGGACAGGTACATGTCGGTGCGCTTGCTGAAGTTGTAGTCGGCGATAAAGCTGACCTGCTGCATGTTGGACGGGTTGGTTTCGGCGGCCGTGGCGGTGGCGCGTGCGCCCTTCACGTCGGCGTAGTAGTAGGCCAGTGACAGGCCCAGCGCGGGCGTGGCCTGGTAGTTGACGCCAGCCCACCAGTAGTCGTCGCGCAGCAGCGTGTCGCCGCTGGCGAACTCTGCCTTGTTGTAGCGGTAACCGAGCGTGAACTTGAATGGGCCGGTGTTGTACAGCGCGGCCGCGCCCAGCTTGGTCATGGTGCCGGGCTGGCCGGTGACCGCGGCGGGGCGCCAGACGTCGGCACCGATCGAGGCGCCGAAGCCGCTGCTGTTCAGGTACATCAGCGAGCCGCCATAGGCGATGTTGTCGCTGAAGTGCCCCGGCACCTCGCCCGCGCCGCCGTTGGCCAGCAGGATGGCGGCATTCTGCACCGCCACGCCGGCGCCGAACGAGAAGTGCGCCACCGCCTGCAGCGGACCGAACTGGCCGGTGTACTTGACCATGTTGTCTTCGCGGTAGTTCAGGCCCATCCACCAGATGCCCGGCTCATAGGTGGCGGCAAAGCGCATCGGCGCGAAGTTGGCCATGCCGTCGAAGAACGACGTGTACTGGCGCCCGAAGGTGAGCTTGCCGATGCTCTTGTTCTGCAGCCCGACATAGGACTGTCGATTGAACAGCGGCGCGCTCTGCAGGTTGCCGCTGTCCCACTGGAAGCCGCTTTCCAGCACGAACAGCGCCTGGTTGCCAGCACCAAGGTCTTCCACGCCGCGCAGGCCCCAGCGCGAGGCGGACAGGCCGCCCACCTGCGGCATGCCGATGCGCTTGCCGCCCTGCGTGGGCGTGGCGGCGGAGGTGGCCACGCGGTTGACATACTCGATCGATCCGTCGATGACCCCATACAGCGTCACGCCGGACTGTGCATTGGCGCTGCCTGCGGCCGCGCCCAGTACAGCCAGCGTGATAAGCGATTTCTTCATGCTAAGTCGTCTCCTGTCGGTTTTTATGGAAGGCGCTGGCCGGTTGCTGCGCCCGGCTCTGTTCCATTAGACCTTTGTGCGTGGTGTCAGGCCCCCTCCTAAAAGGAGTGAATCGGGGTCCGGGTGTTGCCATGCCGCACGGTTGATGGCAGGAGGAGAGTCCCTATTGACTTGAGGTGGGGAGGCGGTTGGCGAAGCACAAAAGAAAACGGGGGCTCGCCAATGCGAGCCCCCGCTTCGGTGCGGCTGGATTTACTGCACGTTGCCTGCGACCGCGATCACCTGGCCGGTGATGTAGTTGGAATCCGGCGAGCAGAACAGGTACACGCCGCCCGCGGCTTCTTCCGGGGTGCCCCCGCGGCCAAGCGGATTGCGCTGGGCGTGCGACTTCAGCATCTCCGGATTCAGCCCAACGCGGATTTCACGGCCTTCGATGTTGACCGTGGCGCCGGCCTTGGCGTCGGCCGAGGTCATGCGGGTGTGGATCAGGCCGAACGCCACCGCATTCACGTTGACATTGAAGCGGCCCCACTCGCGCGCCATGGCGCGGGTCATGCCGATCACGCCGGCCTTGGCGCCGGAGTAGTTGATCTGGCCGGCATTGCCGTTCAGGCCCGAGGTCGACGAGATATTGACGATCTTGCGGTACACCTCGCGGCCGGCTTCCTTGTCGGCGGCGGCCAGTGCCTTGATGTGCGGGTAGGCGGCGCGCAGGATGCGGAACGGTGCGGTCATGTGGCAGTCCAGGATGGCGTACCACTGCTCGTCGCTCATTTTCTGCACCACGTCGTCCCAGGTAAAGCCGGCGTTGTTGACGATGATGTCGATGCTTTTGAAATTGCTCATCGCCGTGCTGATGAAGCGGTCGGCAAAGTCCGGTGCGGACACGTTGCCCACGCAGGCCACGGCTTCGACGCCCATTGCCTTCAGTTCTTCGACGGTCTGTTGCGCCGGCTCGGCGTCCAGGTCATTGATGACCAGGCGCGCACCTTCGCGTGCCAGACGCATGGCGATGGCGTTGCCGATGCCACGGCCCGAACCGGTGACCAGTGCCACCTTGCCTTCAAGTGCTCCCATTTCAGACTCCTTGTGCTTGATTGGATTTACAGGGCAACGACGGCGTCGCCGAGGATCTTGCTTTCGCCATACTGGTTGGCGGTCTGGATTTCCAGCCTGACGCGTTTCTCGCCGTCGACTTCCAGCTTCTCCACCACGCGGCCGGTGCAGGTGATGCGATGGCCCAGGTGCGTGATGCCGACAAAGCGCACGCCGAACTGGCGCAGCTGGCGCTGGTCCACCCACTGCGTCAGCAGGCGGCCCAGGTAGGCCATCGACAGCATGCCGTGGGCAAACACGTCGGGCATGCCGGCCTTGCGCGCGTAGTCGGTGTCGATGTGGATGGCGTTGTGATCGTTCGAGGCGCCGGCAAACAGCGCCAGCGTGGTGCGATTGATCGGTTCCAGCGTCAGCGGCGGCAGGGTGTCGCCCACCTTGACCTGGTCGAAGCTCAGTTTGCTCATGGGGTTCTCCGGTTCAGCAGTTGCGATGCACCAGCACGCTGCGCAGGTCCGCCACGTGCTCGCCGTCCTGGTTGGCGACGCGCGTCTCGCGCACCACGAACTCCAGCGCGCCACCCTTCTTGTCGTAGATGTCGGTGATGGTGGTCTTGAAGTGCAGCGTGTCGCCCGCATAGGCCATGCGGTGGTAGTCGAAGGACTGCTCGCCGTGCAGGATGCGGTCCGGCCGGATGCCGAGTTCCTGGCGCCAGGTGCTGGGCGGCTGCGTCAGCTCCAGCGAGAACAGGAAGGTCGGCGGCAGTGGCAGGCCCGGGTGGCCGGCGTCGCGCGCGGCGGCCTCGTCGGTATAGACCGGGTCGGTCTGGCCGGTGGCCTTGGCGAAAAAGCGCAGCTGGCTGGCCGGCGCGGAGGTGCGGAAGTCCGCAATCACCCGGCCGATATGTTTCTTGTCGATCATGGATGGGCTCCTGTGTCGGGGTGTGCTCAGGCGTGCTTCTGGTACAGCGTGACCACGCAGGCGCCGCCCAGGCCGAGGTTGTGCGTCAGGGCCAGGCGTGCGCCTTCGACCTGGCGCTGGTCGGCGGTGCCGCGCAGCTGCTGGACCATCTCGTAGCATTGCGCCAGGCCGGTGGCGCCCAGCGGATGGCCCTTGGACAGCAGGCCGCCCGACGGGTTGACCACCCACTTGCCGCCGTAGGTGTTGTCGCCGTCGTTGACCAGCTTCTCGGCGCCGCCTTCCGGGCACAGGCCGAGGCCCTCATAGGTCAGCAGCTCGTTCTGCGCGAAGCAGTCGTGCAGCTCGATCACGTCGATGTCCTGCGGGCCGACGCCAGCCTGCTCATAAACCTGCTGCGAGCCTTCGCGCGTCATGTCGAAGCCGACCACGCGGATCATGTCGCGTGCGTCGTAGGTGCTGGGGCGGTCGGTGGTCAGCGACTGGCCGGCGATCAGCACGTCGGTCTTCAGGCCCTTCTTGCGCGCGAATTCCTCCGACACCACGATGGCGGCAGCGGCGCCGCAGGTCGGGGGGCACGCCATCAGGCGCGTGAGCACGCCTTCCCACAGCGCCGGCGCGGCCAGCACGTCCTCGGTGGTCAGCACGTTGCGGAACACGGCCAGCGGGTTGTTGGCGGCGTGGCGGCTGGCCTTGGCGCGGATCCTGGCGAAGGTTTCGAGCTTGGTGCCGTACTTTTCCATATGGGCCTTGCCGGCGCCGGAGAACTGGCGGATGGCATTGGGCAGGTCCTTGCGGTCGACCAGTTCGTCCACCAGGCCGATGGCGCGCTCCAGCGCCGGGGCGCGGTCGTCCCAGCGCGACTTCAGCGCGCCGGGCTGCATGAACTCGAAGCCGACTGCGAGCGCGCAGTCCACCGCGCCGCTCTGCACCGCCTGGCGCGCCAGGAACAGCGCCGACGAGCCGGTGGCACAGTTGTTGTTCACGTTGATGACGGGGATGCCGGTCATGCCGACCTGGTACAGCGCCTTCTGGCCGCAGGTCGAGTCGCCGTACACGTAGCCGGCGTAGGCCTGCTGCACGTCCTCATAGCCGAGGCCGGCGTCTTCCAGCGCCTGGCGCACGGCGGTTGCGCCCATCACGTCATAGGTGTCGCTGCTGCCCGGCTTCTTGAACGGGATCATGCCGGCGCCGGCGACGAAAACCTTGCGAGTCATGTGTGTGCTCCGATGAGTGTTTGCGTTGGGGTCAGTGCTTACAGCTTGCGCGCGATCAGTTCGCGCATCACTTCGCTGGTGCCGCCGTAGATGCGGGTCACGCGCATGTCGGCAAAGGCGCGCGCCACCGGGTACTCCATCATGTAGCCGTAGCCGCCGTGCAGCTGCACCATCTGGTCCAGCGCGGTGCCCAGCACTTCGGTCGCATGGAGCTTGGCGATGGCCGCTTCTTCCAGCGTCAGGCGGCGGCGAATGTGCTCGCCGAGGTAGTGGTCGACCAGCAGCCGCACCGAGATCGCCTGCGTCTTGATGTCGGCCAGCTTGAACTTGGTGTTCTGGAAGTCCCAGACGGTCTGGTTGAAGGCCTTGCGGTCCTTGACGTAGGCCAGCGTGTGTTCCAGGCAGACCTCCAGCTTGGCGGCGGCGCTGACCGCGATCGACAGGCGCTCCTGCGGCAGCTCGGCCATCAGGTAGGCGAAGCCCTTGCCTTCCTCGCCCAGCAGGTTGGCCACTGGCACGCGCACGTTGTCGAAGAACAGCTCGGCGGTGTCCTGCGCGTGCTGGCCGACCTTGTCCAGCTTGCGGCCGCGGCGGAAGCCCTCGCGCTCGGCTTCGACCACGATCAGGCTGACGCCGCGCGCGCCGGCGGCCGGGTCGGTCTTGCAGACCATGATGATCAGGTCGGCGTTCAGGCCGTTGCTGATGAAGGTCTTGCTGCCGTTGATCACGTACTCGTCGCCATCGCGGATGGCGGTGGTGCGGATCGCCTTGAGGTCGCTGCCGGTGCCCGGCTCGGTCATGCCGATGGCCAGGATGCTCTCGCCGGAGCAGACCTTGGGCAGCCAGCGCTGCTTCTGTTCCTCGTTGCCGATGCGGGCGATATACGGCGCGATGATGTCGGAGTGCACGCCGAAGCCGACCCCGCTCAGGCCGGCGCGGGCATACTCTTCGGCATAGATCGCGGAATGGCCGAAGTCACCGCCGCCGCCGCCGTACTCGGTCGGCAGCGTCACGCACAGCAGGCCTTCGCGGCCGGCCTTGAGCCAGGTCTCGCGGTCGACCTTGCCGGCCTTGTCCCATTCGGCTTGCCTGGGCAGGCATTCGCGTTCCAGGAAGCGGCGCACGGTGGTGCGGAACATCTCGTGGTCGTCACGATAGATGCTGCGGTTGATTTCCATTGGGTGACTCCGGATATCGGTCTGCGGGAGGTTGCCTCGGCCCAGGCTTGCGGCCACTGGTATGGCGCTAAGGTACCGGGGAGGAGGGGGCCGCGAACACCACCCGCGTCAGGTGGCCGGAGACAGCAAGGAGGGGGCCGCGCATGGGTTGCGCGGCGTTGGAGAGGGGGAGCGGGGAGGGAGACGGGGCGGCCGCGCCGTCAGTGCGGCGCGTCAGGCGGCTGGGCGCCGCCGGCCTGGTCCAGTTCGCGGTCGCGGGCGCGGGCCACGGCCTCGTCGCGGCTGCTGACGCCGAGCTTGCGGAAGATGTTGCGCAAGTGCCATTTCACCGTCTCCGGCGACAGGCCCAGGGTACGCGCGATCTTCTTGTTGGGCAGGGCCTGGCCGAGCAGGCGCACGACATCGGCTTCGCGGTCGCTCAGTTCCTCAATGCGCACGTCGGCCCTGGCCGGGCTGCCGGCGGGCGCGGCAGCCGCGGCGGTGCCGCCCGCTGCGCCGGCTTCTGCGGCGCGCTGCGGCACGGCGGCCTGCAGGCGTTCGACATAGAAGGCCAGCACCGGGTCCAGCGTGGTGTCCGCGGCCACGCGCACGATCTGGCCGAGTGCGCCGGGGCAGGCATCGATCACGCTGCGCATCAGGCCGAGCCGGTGGCCCCGGCGCAAGCTTTCCAGCACATGCGTGCGAGCCGCCTCGGCGTCGCCGCGGCGCGATGCCACCACGGCCGCCAGCATGTGCATCTGTGCCACGTGGCGTTGCCAGCCGCGCGCCTCGCAGTACGCGATCAGCGCTGCCGTGCGGGCCTCGGCCCCGCGCATGTCGTCATGCGCCAGGCTGAGCAGCAGGTGGGCGCGCTCGGTCACCATGTGAATGGCGTCCAGCGAGCCGCGCGGCGCGTTGCGATGGCGCTCGGCAATGGCGTCCAGGCGCGCCAGCGCGGCCTCGGCGGCGGCGATGTCGCCGCTGGCAAGGTGCAGCCGGATCTGGTTGGCCAGGCTCTGCGCCACCAGCCGGTCCAGGCGCAACTGCGTGCCGTAGTCTTCCAGCCGTTCCAGCTGCGCGAAGGCATCGAGGCGGTGGCCGCAGATCCAGTGCGCGGCTGCCAGCACGGTGTGCACCCGCAGCACCGAGTCAGGGATCGATACCCGTTCGAGCACGTCGACCCGGTCTTCCAGGAGCCGGCGCGCGGCCTCCAGGTCGTTCTGCTCGTACAGCGCCTCGCCCAGCAGGGCCGCGGCAAAGTACTCCGGCTCGGCGCCGGCGCCGCCGTGGCTCGCCTGCTCGACTTCGCGCAGCACGTCGCGGGCGACGCGCTCGGCCTGGATCATGTTGCCTTCCAGCGCATGGCTGAAGCCGATCATGCAGCGCCCGTTGAGCATGCCGCTGGCGGTGCCCAGCAGCGGCACGCCGTCGATCACCAGCGGCGGCGCCTCGGTCTGGATGCGGCGGGCGCGCTCATAGTCGCCCAGGTGCATGTAGAGCCACGACAGCAGGTTGTTGCGCGAGCCGACAAACAGCGCCGGCATGTCGGCGGGCACGTTCTCGATCTGCGGCAGCAGCGCCAGCGCGCCCTGGCTGTCGTCGCGCAGCAGCACCAGGGAAAAGCGCAGCAGCGCGAGCCGGTAGCGCAGCGAGGTGTCGCCCGGCGGGATGTCGGCCTCCAGCCGGTCCGCGGCCGCGGCGCACGCGTCCAGCTCGCGCGAGAACATCTGCGTGCGCAGCGCCAGCAGGCGCAGTTCAGGGCGTGCCTGCACCTGGTCGGCGGGGATGGTGCGCAGCAGGCCGAGCGCCTTGCGCACCTCGCCGCGCATGATCAGGGTGTCGGCATAGCGCTGCACCAGGTCGGCGGCGGTGTCGGCATCGCCGGCCAGCACGGCATGCCGCACGGCCTCTTCCAGCATGCGATGGTCGCGGAACCAGCGCCAGGCCGCCGCGTGCACGGCGCGCTGCTGGGCCTCGCTGCGCGAGCGGAAACGCTGGGCCAGGGTTTCGCGCAGCAGCGGATGCAGCCGGTACCAGGATTCGCGCTCGGGGCCCTGCGCCGGGGTGATGAAGAGATTCTCCTGTTCCAGCCGTGCCAGCAGCGCCAGGATCTCGCCTTCGCCCAGCGCCTGCTCGCCCAGGGCCTCGCACAGCGACGCGGTGAAGCGTTCGCACGCGGCGGCGCGCACCAGCAGCTCGGCCTCATCCGGCGCCAGGCGCGACAGCACCTCGCGTTCGAAATACTCGGCGAAGGCGCCGGCATCCTGCACGCTGGCCTGCACGAAGCCGGTGGCAAAGGTGAGGCCGCTGGCGTTGGCTTTCTTGCGCTTCCAGTGCGCGGCAAAGAGCTGCAGGCCGGCCACCCAGCCGTCGGTCAGTTCGTGCAGCATGCGCGCATCGCGCGGGCTGATCTCGCCCAGCTGGGCGCGCAGGAAATGCTGCGATTCAGCCAGCGTGAAGCGCAGGTCGCGCTGGTCCAGCTCCAGCAGCATGCCCTGGTCGCGCAGGCGCCCGAGCGACAGTGGCAGCGCCACGCGCGAGGCCAGCACCACATGGAAATTGGCCGGGGCATAGTCGAGCAGCCACTGCAGCGGTTCCAGCACGCGCGGCGCGGTCAGGTGGTGCACGTCGTCGAGCACCATCGTCACGTCGCGCGGGTGGGCGGCAATGCCGCGCACCAGCGCGATGATGGCGCGCTCGACGGCCTCGTCGTCCGTGCCGCGGTCGGCCAGCACCATGGCTTCGCGCGTCAGCGCGGGGCTGACCTCGGACAGGCAGCCGAGCAGGCGGTCCAGCCAGCGCTGGCGCTCGTTGTCGGCCGGCTCCAGCGTCAGCGCGGCCATGTCGAAGCCGAGCGCCAGCAGGTCCAGCCGCCATGCGGTCAGCAGCGCGGTCTTGCCGTAGCCGGCCGGGCCCTGCAGCACGATGCAGCGCCGGCGCCGCGCCTCGGTCAGCTGCGCCAGCAGGCGCTCGCGCGCGACCACACGCGCCGCGCTGCGCAGCGAGGCCGGCCGGGACGGCTGCGAGACTGGCGCGGCGGGCTGGCTACGGGGTGCGGCTGGCGGATTGGCTGGCGTCTGGGGCATGGGCGAGGCTGGACGGTGCAGGTGAGGTGCGGAGGAAATGCGGGTGAGGCAGCGCGATGCGCGGTAAAGGCGGCACTTTGTGGCGATTGTACTGGCAGACGCGGCGCGGCGGCCAAGCCACGCCTGGCCAGCTGTCCGGGTGGCCAGGGTGAGACGCGCACAGCACCCGCAGGCCACCCGGAACAGGTGGGGAAGGGTTTGCCGGGTGTCCGGTCACAAGGCGTCGCCTTATATTCGCGCAGCGGCAAGCCCGCCGGCGAAGCGCGTGCCGTTTCACGCCTGCACGCCTTCGCCCCTTCGTTGCTTCGCCGCTTCGTCCCTTTGCCCCGCTTCGATTGCGCACTGGACGCCCATGGAAACCATACATGCTGCCGTCGCGACCCGCCTCGTGCCGCCGCGCCAGAACCGGCGCTCGATCGCGCGCGAGGTCCTGCTGCAGCGCCTGCGCGACGCCAGGCATGGCCGGCTGGTATTGCTGACTGCGCCTGCCGGCTATGGCAAGACCACCGTCATGGCGCAGTGGCGCCACCGCCTGCTGGCCGGCGGCGCGCGCGTGGCCTGGCTCACGCTCGCGCCGGAAGACGACGACCTGGGACAGTTCTGCGCCAGCCTCGACGCCAGCCTGCGGCAGGCCGGCATCCGCGTGTGCCGGCCCGGCCAGGAGTTTGGTTACGACCCGGCGCACCCCATCGAGTTGCTGCCCGCGTTCGTCGCGCTGCTGGACGGCGTGCCGGGCGAGGTCTACCTGATGCTGGACGGGCTCGACCGCCTGCGGCACCCGGCCACGCTGGCCTTCCTGCAGGGCGTGCTGTGCGCGCGCCTGCCGCACCTGCATATCGTCGCCGCGGCGCGCGGCGAGGCCGGGCTGGCCCTGGGCCGGCTGCGCGCTGGCGGGGAGCTGGCCGAAGCCGGCCGCGCCGAGCTGGCCTTCAGCGTTGCCGAAACGCTGGCCTTCGTGGGCCAGCGCGTGGAAGGACGCACCGCGCGCCGGGAGAGTTCGCAAGCCGCGGTCGACACAGCGGTGGTGCTGCAGGAAGTCACCGAGGGCTGGCCCGCCGGCCTTGAACTGGTTGCCGCATCGCTGCGCGTGGGCCAGGAACCGGCGTGGCCGCATGCGCAATCCGCCGCCCTGCACGCCTACTGGCAGGAGGAAGTGACCGCCGGATTGCCGCCGGCGTTACTGGACTTCATGCGCTGTCTCGCGGTGCCGCGCCGCATCCATGCCGAGCTGGCCGCGCTGCTTGCCCGCTGCGCGCAGGCGCCGGCGCGCCTTGCCGAGATCGCCGCGCGCGGCCTGTTCCTGGAGCCAGCCCCGCCCGAGCCGGTTGAGGTTGCCGATGGGAACGGGCAGGGCTGGTACCGCTTCCACCCGTTGTTCCGGGCGCACCTGCTGCATGACCTGGAGCACGGCACGGGCCCCGGGCCGCATGGACTGCCCGAGCTGCAGCGGCTGCACGGGCTTGCGTCCGCGTGGCTGGACCGTTGCGGCAAGCCGGCGGAGGCCATCGGACACGCACTGTGCAGCGGCGACTTTGGCCGTGTGCTGGCGCTGGTGGAGGCCACCGCGGCCCACTTGCCCGGCGTCAGTCCGCTGCGGGACTTCCTGCAGTGGGCCGACGGCATCGCACCCGCGCGGCTGGCGTTGCACCCGGCGCTGCTGCTGGCCTCGGCATGGGCGTGCGTGGTTTCGGTGCGGCCGCAGCATGCCGAGCACTGGATCCGGCGCTGGGAAGCCAGCGCCGGGCCCGGCGTGGATACCGTCGTGCACGCCACGGTGATGCGCGCGACCATTGCCGCGCAGCAGGACGACCACCCGCGGGTGCGGGCGCTGCTCGACAGCCTGCAGGGCAGGCCGCTGGGCAACCCCGCGCTCGAGCAGATCCGCATGAGCCTGGCGTTGCGCTACGGCACCCTGCTGGGCTGCCAGCCCCGCTCGCGTGCGCTGTACCGCTGCGCGGCGCAGCCCGGCGACACCGAGATCGCGCTGATGGGTGCCGGCACGCTGGCGCTGACGGCCTGGATCGAGGGCAATGCTTACGAGACGCTGCGGCTCGGCACGGACGTGCTGGCGGCCGCGCAGCATGCCTATGGGCGCCGCTCGATCGCGGCCAGCCTGTGCGCGGTGCCGGTGGCTGCCGCGCCGTACGAGCAGGACCGCATCGCCGAAGCCAGCGAAGTGCTGGCGGGCCGGCTGCAGACGCTGCGCACCGGCACCCCGGACGTGCTGATCGAAGCGGCGCTGTGCCATGCGCGGCTGCAATGGCTGGCCGGCGCGCGCCATGAGGCCCTGGCGGAACTGGTGGAAGCCGAAGCCATGTTCCACCGCCGTGGCCTGCCGCGCGGGGTGGCGCGCGTGGCGGCCGAGCGCCAGCGGCTGGCGCTGCTGGGCAAGGACTTGCGCCACGCGCAGCGGCTGCAGGCCTCGCTGGAGGAACTGAGCTGGCAGGATCCGGGCGCTACACCGCGCGCCCAGGAAATCGCGGCTGTGGCGGCGCTGGCCCGCGCACGGCTGGCGCTGGCGCAAGGCGAGCCCGCGCAGGCGCTTGCCGCGCTTGGCACCGTGCGTGGCCTGTATGTGGCTTCGGTCCGGGAACCGCTGCTTGTGACCGTCGACCTGCTGCAGGCCACCGCGCTCGACGATCTCTATCGTCCCGATGAAGCGGCGCAGTATCTTGAAGCTGCGCTGGCGGCGGGCGAGCGGCTGGGGTTGGTGCGCACTTTCCTCGATGAAGGCGAACGTATCTTCAGCTTGCTGGCAGGCATGGCTGGCAGGGCGGACGGTGGCACGGCGGGGCGCGTGGCTTACCTGGCGCGCCTATGCGAGGCCGCCGCAATGCCGGCGCCGCCGCCCGGGCCGGCCGAGCCCAGCCCCGAGCCCGCCGCCGCGCCGGCCGCGTTGCCGCCGGCCGACGTCGGCAAGGGCCGGCTGCTGACCCCGCGCGAGCGCGAGATCCTGGCGCTGCTGGAGCAGGCGATGTCGAACAAGCGCATTGCGCTGGTGCTCAACCTTAGCGTCGACACCGTCAAGTGGAACCTGCGGCAGATCTACGCCAAGCTCAACGTGTCGCGCCGCTACGATGCCATCCTGGTGGCGCGCAGTGCGTTGCGGCGGCCGGGCTGACCGCACTGGCCAGCCGGCTGCGCGCTTGCCTTATTCCGCGGTGGCGCCGCTGGTCTTGATCATCTGGGCGACCACGGGCTCGGTCGCGTCGAATTCGCGCCGGAACTCCGCCGGCGAGTTACCCACCGGATCCATGGCCAGCGCCTCGAGCCGCGCGCGCATGGTCGGCGACTGGATCGACGCCCGCGCTTCTGTCTCAAGCCTGGACAGGACCGCCGCCGGCGTGCCGGCACGCGCGAACAGGCCAAGCCAGGCTGGCGAGCGCAGTTCCTGCTGCTTCAGCCCGGCCTCGGCCATGGTCGGTACGTCGGGCAACTCCTTGATGCGCTTGTCGCCCATCACGGCGAGGGCGGTCAGCCGGCCGCTCTTGATATGGGGGCCGAGCGTGCTCATCGAGCCGATCGCCCAGGCGATGTTGCCGGCGATCATGTCCTGCGCCATCGGTGCCTCACCCTTGTAGGCCACGTGCGCCATGTCCAGGCCGCGCACCTGGTTCAGGTGCGCTCCGACCAGGTGCGGGAAGGTGCCGACGCCATAGGAGCCGTAGCTGACCTTGCCCTTGTTCTTCGCGGCCCAGTCCAGGAACTGCTGCATGTTCTTTGCCGGCACGTCCCGGCTCACCACCAGCACGATCTTGGCGACGGACACCTCGGTGATGAAGGCCAGGTCCCGGCGCACGTCGTAGGGCACGTTGCGGTACAGGTGTGGCGTGTTGATCAGCGGCGAGGAGTGGCTGAGCAGGATCGTGTAGCCGTCCGGCGCGGCACGCGTGATGGCCTGCACGGCGATCACGCCCGCGCCGCCGGGCTTGTTGTCGACGATGATGGTTTGCCCGAGACGCTTGCCCATGTCCTCGGCCAGCGCGCGTGCCACGGTGTCGGTGGCGCCGCCGGGCGGGCCCGGGACAACGAAGGTGATGGGACGCGACGGGTAGCTCTGGGCACCGCAGGCGGCGCTCCACGCCATCGCTGCCATCGCGATCAGGGACTTCATGCGCATGATGTGATACCTCGGGAAAGGGAGTAGGGGGCGGCGCAGCAAGGAAGCTGTATGTGGGAAGTTATAGGATGCCCGGCACCTTGCATGCCCCCCATATCGGCTGGGCGGGATTGCCCTAGGTGGCGGTGGCGCGCAGCAGGGCAGCCATAAAAAGAAAGCTCCGGCACGAGGCCGGAGCAAAGCACGCGGCCGGACGATGCCGGCCGGGTGGAGATTGGGTTGTACGGCGCGGCGCCTGCCGCGCGGGTGCGCCTTAGCGCTCTGCCATCAGCCCCAGGCCCTGTGCCTGCAGTTGGGCCACGCCATCGGCATCGAAGCCCCAGTCGCGCAGCGCGGCGGCGCCATGCTCGCCGCGCGCCGGCGCGGGCCCGGAGATCTCGGAAGGTGTGCCAAGGAATCGCGGCGCCGGCGCCGGCTGCACCACGCCCGCGACTTCGACGAAGCTGCCGCGTGCGCGGTGATGCGGGTGGTTGGGCGCTTCGCTGAATGCCAGCACCGGTGCGATGCAGGCATCGCTGCCTTCGAACACGGCGCACCATTCATCGCGCGTGCGCGTCAGGAAGACGGCCTCGAACTGCTCGCGCAGCGCGGGCCAGCCGTTGCGGTCGTACTGGGCCGGCAGGTCCTTGCCGGCAAGGTCCAGCTTGTCCAGCAGCTCGGCGTAGAAGCGGCCCTCGACCGGGCCGATCGACATGTACTTGCCGTCGCGCGTGCGGTAGTTGTCATACCAGGGCGCACCGCCGTCGAGCACGTTGGCCTGGCGCTCTTCGCGCCAGTTGCCCGAGGCCAGCAGACCCCAGAACACCGCGCCCAGTTGCGCGGCGCCTTCGGTCATGGCCGCGTCGACCACCTGGCCCTTGCCGCCGCGCTGGACGTTGAGCAATGCCGCCACCACGCCGAGCGCCAGCAGCATGCCGCCGCCGCCATAGTCGCCGACCAGGTTCAGCGGCGGCACCGGTGCCTGCCCGGCACGGCCGATACCCGACAACACGCCGGACAGCGCGACATAGTTCAGGTCATGGCCGGCACGGTCGGCCAGCGGGCCGGTCTGGCCCCAGCCGGTCATGCGCGCATAGACCAGCCTGGGGTTGAGCGCCAGCGCGGTGTCAGGCCCCAGGCCCAGGCGTTCCATGGTGCCCGGGCGGAAGCCTTCGATCACCACGTCGGCGCGTTCGACCAGCGCCAGCGCCGCGCGCTGCGCTTGCGGCTGCTTCAGGTCCAACGTGACCGAGCGGCGGCCGCGTCCGGTGATATCCACGCGTTTGCCGGTGGCCGACCTGGGCCCCAGGTCAGCCGGCGCCGCCGGGCGGTCGACGCGCAGCACGTCGGCGCCCATGTCGGCCAGCAGCATGGCGCCGAACGGGCCTGGCCCGATGGCTTCGAATTCCAGTACGCGGATCCCGCTCAGTACACCCATGGTGGTTCTCCTCTTGCCCAGTCCTGTTTGCATGGGACGCACCCATGCCCTTGATAGTGTTTTTGCACTGGCTGCAAGTAGACCAAAAGCGGGCATCCCCGAGCCCCACCCGTATCAGGTAGTAGGCCGCCCACCCTTCCTGCGGTGCACAAATGCGCTCCTATAATCGGTTCACCATGCGGCCGCAGTGCGGGCCGGAAGACGAAGTGAGCCGGAGCCAGACGTGAGCAATACCCAGCGCGCAATCGCATCGCCAACGCGGACACGGCAGGCCGCGCGCCTGTTGCCGGTCCTGAGCGAGCTCAGGCAGGAGGTGCGCTCGCTGAGCCTGCGTGCGCATCGTCTCGCGCTCGCCCAGGCAGACGGTGATGACGATGCCTGCCGCCAACAGCTGGCGCAGTTGTTCGAGCGCTGGATCGAAGACGGCTCGCCACGCGCGCAAGTGATCTGCTTTGCCTCGGCCGCCGAGTTCGGCCTGCCGCTGCACCGGCATGCCGAGCGCTGCCGCGCCGCGGCGATGTGCGACGGCTCCGATGCGGTGCGCGCGTTGTACTGGACGGCGCTGCACCGCACGCGCAGCCGCGTTGGCATGACCGCGCAGATGGAAGATGCGCAGGCCGCCGTGCTGCCCGCGGTGGCGCCAGCGCCACCTGCTGCCGCGCAACTGCGGGTGCTGCCCGCCGCATCGGCGCGGCCGCTGTGCCGCCGCTGCGAGCGGCTGCGCCTGGATGCGCGCTGCGCCAACGGCCACGGTGCGTTGCGCCCGCTGGGCGACATGCAGTGGCGCAGCCTGGCCGCGGGCGTGCAATGCCAGACGCGCGAGCACCAGTGCGATACCTGCAACACACACTGGACCCAGCACCGCAGCGCGGCGGATCCCTTTACCGCCTGGACCATCTGCCGGCGCGGCAACGCCATCCCGGCAAGGGACGCATTGACAGCCTGAAAGCGATGCACCGGCCATGCTGCAATGGCCGGCAAGAACGGAAACGGCGCGCCGGACCTTGCGGACCGGCGCGCCGTTTTATCTGCGGAACAGGACACTGATATGTATTGACCGTGTCAAGTGCTCAGCTTCCTGTTCATGATCGGTTAAATCCCGC
>NZ_JBWKQZ010000051.1:0-34144 GCF_059419025.1 Cupriavidus sp. GW821-FHT07C08 | reverse complement strand
CACTTCGGCGCAGCGTTTACAACTTCCTCTGACGCTACATACAAAAATGCCGTTCAGCTCTTAACTGAACGGCATTAAGGCGTAGGGGGTGTTTTCATGGCTGCGCAGGAAGAAGCCTGGGCCATTGGTTGGTATGGTGGCGACCGTGTGCCAGTCCTGCATGTCGATTACCGTGATGCGCCCTTGCCCGAGGTCGGGCGAGGCCATTACTTCACGTCCGTCGCGCTGCCAGGTGATGCCGCTGCCCAGGTGCGGCATGCCGCCAAGCGCGAGCGCCGCAACCTTGCGGCCCTGCTGCAGGTCGATCACCTGTGCGCCACCTTTGCGCGAAGCGCCCAGGATATGGCGATAGGACTGGTCGAAGAAGAAGTCGTCGAGCACATCATCCAGCACCACCACGCGCGGTGCCAGCGCCGGCAGCGGCGAGTCGGCCGCATCGGCATACGGAATCTCCCAGACCTCGGCGATATCCTTCAGCGCGGCAATAAAGCTGTGGCGCGGCGCGGCGTCGTAGACGGCGGAGACGCGCGAGGCCTCGCCATCGCGCCCCCTCACGTCGATCACCCGCGCCAGCGACAGGTCTTCGGCATTGAGCAGCACCAGCGTGCGCGGCAGCGTATTGCCGGCCAGCACCCAGCGGCCGTCGTCGCTGACGGCGACGTTGCGCGTGTTCACGCCGACCCGGATCTCCGCCACATAGGCCAGGTTCCACAGGTCGTACTTGCTGACCCAGCCATCGCGGCTGGCCATGTAGACATAGCGGCCGTCGCGGCTGAACTTGGGGCCGCCGTGCAGCGCAAAGCGGGTGGCAAAGCGATGGACCGGTGCCAGCCGGTCCCCGTCGAGCACGGTCATATGATGGCTGCCGGCCTCCACCACCACGAACAGGTTCTGCGGATCGGCGCTGAACAGGGGCCGTGCCGGCAGGCTGCCGGGGGCGTGGTGGACGATATGGCTGGCGCGGATGGCTTCCACGTTCCATTGCGGGATGGTTGTGGGTGCCGTGCGCAGCCAGCGCGCCAGCGCCTGCAAGTCGGGTTCGGCCAGCGTGCCGGCGAATGCCGGCATCTGCGTGGCGGCGCGGCCATCGTGCAGCACCTGGTCAAGTTCGCCGGCGCGCAGGCGCTCCAGGCTTTCCGGCAGCAGCGCGGGGCCCATGGCGCCGAGGCGGTCGGCGCCATGGCAGGCGGCGCAGTGCTGGCTGTAGAGCGCCGCGGGGTCGGCGGCCATGGCGGCTTGCGCGGCACCGGCAAAGGCCAGGGCGACCAGCCATCGGAGCACGGTCTTCATGCTGCGACCTCCGTGCCAAGCGCATGCGCGATCTCGTCATCGCTCAGGTAGCAACCCGGGTCTTCCGCCCAGGCGTTGCCTGTCAGCGCAAAGGCGCGCACCCGGGTATTGCCGTTGCAGATGGCGCGATATGCGCAGCCTGCGCAACGCCCCTGCAGCGGACGCGGCGTGCTGGCCAGGCCTGCCATCAGTGGATCGGCGCGGCTGGCCCAGATCTCGCCGAACGGCCGCTCGCGCACATTGCCCACGGTCACGTGCCACCACATCGTGTCGGGATGGACATTGCCCAGGTTGTCGATATTGGCCACGCCGACGCCGGTGGCGTTGCCACCCCAGTGTTCCAGCCGCTGGCGCATATCGGCCATGCGGTGCGGCAAGCGCCTGGCGATCCAGTACAGCAGGTACACGCCATCCGCATCGTTGTTGCCGGTGACGAAGTCGCCCGCATGGCCCTGCTGGGTGCGCTGCCAGACGTGGTCGAACAGCCAGTCGAGCGCGGCGCGGGTGCGCACATGGTGCGCGTCTTCGGCGCGATGGCTGCGCGCGCGGCCTGCATAGTTGAAGTGCGACAGGTAGAACTTGTCGATGCCCTCGCGTTCGGTCAGGGCCACCAGGTCGGGCAGTTGCGCCGCGTTGGCTTCGGTCAGCGTCATGCGCACGCCCACGCGCAGGCCGGCCGCACGCGCGGCGCGCAGGCCCGCCAGCGCCTGCGCAAAGGCGCCGTCGCTGCGGCGGAACCGGTCGTGCGTGGCGGGCAAGCCGTCCAGGCTGACGCCGACGTAGTCGAAGCCCGCTGCCGCGAGCCGGGCGGCATGCCCTGCATCAAGCAGCGTGCCGTTGGACGACAGCGACAGGTGGAAGCCGAGCGCGCGCGCACGTGCGGCAATCTCATAGAGGTCAGGCCGCAGCAGCGGTTCGCCCCCGGACAGGATCAGCGCGGGCACGCGCACATCGTGCAGCTGGTCGAGCACGCGCAGCGCTTCGGCGGTATCCAGTTCGCCCTTGAAGTCCGTGTCGGCGGAGGTGGCATAGCAATGCCGGCAGTTGAGGTTGCAGCGGCGGATCAGGTTCCAGATCACCACCGGGCCGGCGGGCTTGCGCGGCGGCGGCACCGGGCCGGCATCGCGCAGGGCTTCCATGAAGCGGGACAGGCGGAACATGGGCGGGGTTTCCTATTGGTCTGGGCCGGGCGGCGGCAGGCGCAGCCCGGTTTTCTTGAGGATGCGGGTGGACCACAGCACGTTGTGCGCGCGGCAGGCGCCGCCAAGCAGTGCCGCGATCGCGGCAACCTGCGGCGCGGCGTCTTCGCGGGAGCGCGCATGGACCATCGCGAACAGGTTGTAGGGCCAATGCGGCAAGTGGCGCGGACGGCGATAGCAATGGCTGACGAAGGGCAGGGCGCCGATGCGCTCGCCCAGCGTGTCAATGCACGCATCGTCCACGTCCCACACGGTCATCCCGTTGGCGCGCCAGCCCAGCCGATAGTGGTCGGGCACGGCGCCGATACGGCGCAGCACGCCGCGCGCCTGCATCGCGGCGAGCCGCGCAATCACTTCCTGCTCGGTCAGGCCGAGTTTGTCGGCCACTGCCGCATAGGGCGCCGGCACCAGCGGCAGGCCAGCTTGCGTGGCGCGGATCAACGCCAGGTCGACGGGACCGACAGACTCGGACATCACGCGGGCAGGTAGAGGTTGACGAAGAACTCGCGTTCCTTCGGGAATGGCAGGATCTCGACGCCGGCCGCCGCGGCAATGCGCGCGAGCACCGGTGCGACCTCCTGCGGCCGGGCCACCGCCAGCACGAACCACAGGTTCAGGTGATGCGTGCGGGCATAGTGGTGGGCGACCTCGGGGTGCGCGTTGATGGCGGCGATCACAGCTTCCATCCGTTCGGCGGGCGCATGGCAGGCGCACAGCACGAAGCTTCCGCCCGCGCGCTCGATCTGGTAGAGCGGGCCGAAGCGTGTCAGCACGCCTGCTGCAAGCAGTGCGCGCAGCCGCTCCAGCAGTTCGGCCTCGGTGATGCCAAGGGCCGACGCGGCTTCGGCATACGGATGCGGCACCAGTGGCAGGCCGCGCTGCAGCGCGTTGATAATGCGGCGGTCGAGCGGGTCGAGTGCGGCGATTGCACGGGTCATGCCGACACCTGCATGGCATAGCGTGTGCCGCGCTGCTTGTAGCAGCGCGTGCCGACCAGCACGGTCCCGGGCGCATGTTCCAGCCCGGCGGTGGCGTGGATGCGCGCCAGTGCGGGCTGCAAGTCCTCCGCATTGCGCGCATGGACCATCGCAAACAGGTTGTAGGGCCAGTCGGGCAGCCGGCGCGCGCGGCGGTAGCACAGGGTCACGCGCGCCTGCCGGGCCAGCCGCATGCCGATGGCGTCGACATGCGCGTCGGGCACGTCCCACACGCACATGGCGTTGTGGCGGAAGCCGAAACGCCCATGCTGCAGTACCACGCCCAGGCGCCGGATCACGCCCTGCGCGGACCAGTGCGCCAGCCGCTCCAGGACCTGCGGCATCGGCATCCGCGCTTGCGCCGCCAGCGCGTGGAACGGGCGCGGCGTCAGCGGCAGGCCGGCTTCCAGTGCGGCCACCAGGCGCCAATCGTCATCGTCCAGGGCGACAGGTGCGGCGGGAGCGGCCGCGCTGGCAGCGCGGCGGGCGCGTGCGCTGCCCGGGCGCGCGAGCGGGAAACCGAGGTCGATGTGATACTCGCGGGCCATGGGCAGGTCCAGCGGCGCCAGGCCGGTCATGTCCCCGATCGACGCCAGCGTGACGTCGAGCATGCGGCGCTCGCGCGCGCCCGCGACAAACCACAGGTTGTACGGGTGGCCGCAGCGCGCATAGTTGTGGCTGACCGCCGCGCAGGCACTGACGCGCGCCGCCACGCGGTCCAGCTGGGCCGGCGGCACGGACAGCGCCGCCAGCGTGCTGACGCCGATCACGTTGGGCGCGAACACGGCGCCGACGCGGCTGATGCGTCCGCTGCCCAAGTCGCGCGCCAGCAGGCTCAGCAGCGTGTGCTCGCACAGGCCGAGCTTGCCGGCCAGCGCCTGGTAGGGCCGCGGCTGCAGCGGGAAATCGCGCTGCAGGGTGTCGTAGAGGTTCAGTTCATCGTACATGGTGCCCTTACATGCCGAACCGTTGCGCGCGCACGGTGAAGAAGATGCCGCTGGGGTTGTCGGCGGGCAGCGTGGCGATGCGCGCCAGGCTGGCGGTGTCGTAGACCTCGACGCGGTTGTCGTCGCGGCAGGACAGCCACAGCGCCTCGCCCTTGGGTGTGAATTCCATATGCAGCACGCCGCGGCAGGGATGCAGCGTGCGCACCACCTGGCGCGTGGCGGTGTCGATCACCTGCACCGTGTCGTTGTGGGGGAAGGCGAAGTTGACCCAGACCTGGCGCCCATCGGGCCGTGCCATCACAAAGACCGGCTGGCCGGCCAGCGGCACGCGCGCGGCCTGCTGCCAGCCGTTGGCGAGGTCGGCCACCAGCACCTCATGACGGCCGATCGCCGGCAGCCACGCCATGCCCTGGGCCATGGCCCAGCCGCGCAGGTGCGGCATCTTGTAGACCGGCTGCGGCGCGCTGCCGCGGCCGTAGCCGGAGAGCACGCGGCGCGACTGCAGCGGCGCCTGCCACAGGTCGACCAGCGCCAGGCCGTCCTCACCGAACAGGCCGGCCAGGTACCAGCGGCCATCGGGCGTGACCAGTCCGTCGTACGGCTCGCGGCCGGCTGGCAGGCGTGTCACCTGCGGCTGGCGCGGATCGCTGGCGTCGATGATCCAGACCTCGCCGGATTCGAACAGGCTGGCGGCAAAGCGGCGGCCGGGCAGGTCGGCCAGGCCCACCACCTTGGAGCGGCGGCCGTCATTGCCGATCGCCGGCAGGTCAGCCAGCGGTTCAAGGGTCTGTGCGTCGAACAGGCGGATGCCGCCAGGCGCGTAGTTCTGCGCGGCCACCACGCGGCCATCCTGCGAGATCGCGCCGCCGATGCTGTTACCCGCCTGCAGCACGCGGTGGGTGATGCGGGCGCTGAGCAGGTCCACGCGCGTCAGTCCCCCGTCGCGGCCGAAGACATAGGCGTAGCGCGCATCGCGCGAGAACACCACGCTGGCGTGGGACAAATCGCCGAGTCCTTCCACGGTTGCCAGCCGGGTCATGCCGGTGGTTTCGACGATCTGCAGCCGCCCGGCGGCGCGCTCCACCACCACGCCTAGGTCGCCGGTGCCGCGCACGGCGCTGGCACAACCGGCCACCAGCGCGGCGGCAACGGTGGCGCACAAGGCCGCGGCCAGGCCGCGGATCAGTTGCCTTGCGGCGAGGCGGCCGGTGGCTTGCCGGCCTGCAGTCGATCGATCAGCCATTGGGCTTCATCCTGCGTCATGAAGGGTTGCCAGGGCGGCATCGCGGTGCCGGGGCGGCCGTACAGCACGGTGGCGACCAGGCCCGCGGGCGGCTTGCCGGACAGTGCCTCGCGCGTCAGCGGCGGGCCCAGCCCGCCGCGCAGCGTCATGCCATGGCAGGCGCCGCAGTCATCGCGAAGCCAGTGCGCAAGCTGCGCCTGCCGGGCAGGGGTGGGCTGGGCCGCCGCGCCGGGCGCTGCGCCCAGCAAGGCAGCTGCCAGCCCCGCCAGCGCAGCGCGCCGCCAGGCGATGTGATTACGCATGGTGGCGCCGGCTCAGTACACGTCGTGCTGCGTGTTGTAGGCGTTGAACTTGCCGGTCGGGGTGACCAGGCGCTTGTCCTTGATCACGGTCTTGAGTGTGCGGGTCTTGTCATCGACCACCACCAGCGCGGACTCGCCGTCCTTGGTGCCCCAGACCGAGAACCAGACCTCGTCGCCGGCCTTGTTGTACTCGGCCTGCACCACGCGCCTGGCGCCCGCGCCCTTCAGGTCTGCCCATTCAGCGATCGGCAGCACCTTGTAGCCGGCTTCCAGGTTGCGCGTGTCGAATACCGCCACCGACTGGTTGAGCTTGGCGTCAGGGTTCAGCGGCGTGTCGACCCACAGGTTGGACGACTTCGGGTGGGTCTTGATGAAGAGCGAGCCCCCGCCCTGGCCCTTGATGGTCTGCACCACCTTCCACGCCTGCGCCGGGTGTCCGGCCGGGTCGGTGCCGATCAGGCTGATGGTCTCGTCGCCAAGGTGGCTGGTGGTCCAGACCGGGCCGAACTTCGGATGCGTGAAGTTGGCGCCGCGCCCCGGATGCGGGGTCTTGCCCACGTTGATCAGCGCGGCCAGCTTGTTCTCCTTGGTGTCGACCACGGCGATCTTGTCGGACGCATTGGCGGCCACCAGGAAGTAGCGGCCGGTGGCGTCGAAGCCGCCGTCATGCAGGAACTTGGCTGAATCAATCGTGGTGGTCTTCAGGTTGGACAGGTCCGAGTAGTTGACCATCAGGATCTTGCCGGTCTCCTTGGCATTGATCACAAACTCCGGATGGAAATGGCTGGCGACGATGGCCGCCACGCGCGGCTCGGGGTGGTATTCGTTGTCCACGGTCATGCCGCGCGTGGAGACCACCTTGAGCGGCTTGAGCGTGTCGCCTTCCATGATCACGTACTGCGGCGGCCAGTAGGAGCCGGCCACGGCGTACTTGTCCTCATAGCCCTTGTATTTGGAGGTCTCGACCGAGCGTGCCTCCATGCCGACCTTCACTTCCGCGACGATATCGGGCTTGGGCAGCCACAGGTCGATCAGGTCCAGCCGCGCATCGCGGCCGATCACATACAGGTAGCGCCCGGACGCCGACATGCGCGAGATATGCACCGCGTAGCCGGTCTTGACGATATTGATGATCTGCTTGCTGTCGCCGTCGATCAGCGCCACCTCGCCGGCATCGCGCAGCGTGACCGAGAAGAGGTTGTCCAGGTTGTACTGATTCATCTTCCTGGTCGGGCGCTGGGCCACCGGCAGGATGTCCTTGCGGCTTTTCTCGATATCGGCCAGCGAGTACTCAGGCGGGGTCGGCGGGTCGAGCTGGATATAGCGCGCCATCAAGTCGACTTCCGGGTCGGAGAGATCGCCCGAGGTGCCCCAGTTTGGCATGCCGGCGGGGCTGCCGTACTTGATGAAGGTCTTCAGGTACTCGGTGCCGCGCGCGCGGGTGATGTCCGGCGTCAGCGCCTTGCCGGTCGCGCCCTTGCGCAGCACGCCGTGGCAGCCGGCGCAGCGCTCGAAATAGATCTGCCGGGCGTGGTCGAACTCAGCGGCAGTGAGGGTGGGGATGGCGGCCTTCTGTTCCGCCTTCGGTTCTGCCTTGGTGGCTGCATGTGGCAGCCCGAGCCAGAGTGAGAGCGGCAATGCCGCGATTGCCGGGTACAGCCAGTTTTTTGCTTTCATGGGTGCCGTGGATCAGCGGTGAGGAAAGCGGTTTCGCGGTGCCCATGCCTGGGTGGCGGGCACCTGTCGTCATGTGGGAAGCATGCGGACACACTGACGACATGGAATTGACTGGCATCAAACGGCGGCGGTGGTGCGGGAACGAAGTGTAGGGTGGTTGATGTTTGTCGTTTGCGATGGTGCAAGCGCACCGTGGAGGCGATGCGCTTGCAAGGCAGGTTTCAGGTCGCGCCCAAGCGGTCGCGCGTGCGCCTGGCCACGTTCGTTGCCCACGGGAACGCGCTCCGGTACTGCTGGATGAACTGCTCGATCTCGCCGCGCTGCCGCAGCGACAGGCCGATCATGTCCAGCCCTTCGATAAACATGCGGCGGTGCCGTGCCGACAGGTCGAAGGCATAGTCGCCCGAGGGCGTGCGCACGCGCATCGCCTCGACATCGATGCTGATGGTGTTGCCCGCGTCCGCATCCACGTCGTTCATCAACGGCTCGATCACCTCGCGCGGCAGCATTACCAGCAGCAGCCGGTTGTTCATCGCGTTCGAATAGAAGATCTCGCCGAAGCTCGGCGCAATCACGGCGCGGATGCCGAATTGCTGCAGGCCCCAGACGGCGTGCTCGCGGCTGGAGCCGCAGCCGAAGTTGGCGCCGCTCACCAGGATGCTGGTGCTGGCGTATTCGGGCCGGTTCAGCACGAAGCCAGGGCGCGGCGCGCCGTTGGCATCGAAGCGGTGGTCGTAGAGAATGCCCTCGGCCAGCCCGGCCTTGTCGATCCCGCGCAGGAACTGCTTGGGGATGATCTGGTCGGTATCGAGGTTCTCAAAGCGGATGGCGGCGCCTTTGCCGGCGATGCAGGTGTGTTCAGGCATGGGTGATCTCCAGCTTGCGGACGTCGGTGATGACGCCGGTGACCGCTGCCGCGGCGGCCATGGCCGGGCTCATCAGGTGGGTGATGGCACCGCGTCCCTGCCGGCCTTCGAAATTGCGGTTGGTGGTGGAAGCGCAGCGCACTCCGTCGGCGAGCACGTCGTCGTTCATGGCCAGGCACATCGAGCAGCCCGGTTGCCGCCATTCAAAGCCGGCGGCGGTGAGGATCCCGGCCAGGCCCTCGCGCTCGGCCTGGGCCTTGACCGCGCCCGACCCGGGCACCACCATGGCCCTGACCCCCGCAGCCACCTTGCGGCCACGCACTACGCTGGCCACCGCGCGCAGGTCCTCGATGCGGCCGTTGGTGCAGGAGCCGATGAAGACATGCTGGATCGGCGTGCCTGCCAGCGTGGCGCCCGGTTGCAGGTGCGTGTACGCCAGCGCGCGCTCGACCGAGCGCTGCTCGGCCTCGTCGATCTGGTCTTCCGGGAACGGGATCTGTCCGGACACCGGCAGCACCTGGTCCGGGCTGGTGCCCCAGGTGACGTAGGGCTCGATCTCGCTCGCGTCGAACACGAAGTCCATGTCGAACACGGCTTCCGCATCGCTCTGCAGCGTGGCCCAGTAGCTGAGCGCGGCGTCGCGCTGCGGGCCTTCGATATCCACGGCGCGGCGCAGCACATAGTCGGTGGCCACTGCATCCGGCGCGATCAGCGCGCCGCGCGCCGCGGCCTCCACGGTCATGTTGCACAGCGTGAAGCGGGCCTCGACGCCCAGGTCGCGGATCGCCGACCCGCAGTACTCCACGACATAGCCGCGCGCACCTTGTGCGCCGATCGCGCCGATGATCCTGAGGATCAGGTCCTTGGCGGTGGTGCCGGCGGGCAGCTTGCCGTCCACGCGGATGCGCATGGTCCTGGCCATCCGGTAGACCAGCGTCTGGGTGGCCAGCACATGCTCGACCTCGGACGTGCCGATGCCGAAGCCCAGCGCGCCGAGCGCGCCGTAGGTGGTGGTATGGCTGTCGCCGCAGATCACCACCATGCCCGGCCGGATCATGCCGTGCTCGGGCGCGATCACGTGCTCGATGCCCTGCAGCGTGTCGTTGGTGTCGAACAGCGGGATCGCGTGCCGCTCGCAGTTGGCACGCAGGTTGGTGGCCTGCAGCGCCGAGGCCGGGTCCGCGATCACGCGGATCGCGGTGGGGTGCGTCGGGATGATATGGCTGACCACCGAGACGTTTTGTCCCGGCACCAGCACGCCGCGGCCCTGTTCATGCAGCCCGGCGAAGGCCTGCGGGCTGGTGTACTCGTTCATCAGGTGCAGGTCGCAGTACAACAGCACATTGTCGTCGTCGATCCTGGACACGGTATGGGAGTCGACCAGCTTCTGGTATAGCGTCTTGGGAGTCATGGCAACTGCCTTGTCTGTCGTTATTCCGCGGTGATGCCGCGCTGCCTGATCAGGTTGGCCCACACAGGCATCTCCTTTTCCAGGCGCTGGCGCGCCGCCTCGGGCGTGGTCGGGGTGGGCTCGAAGCCTTCCTTGAGCATGCGGTCACGGGCTGCCTGCGCGGCCAGCGCGGTGTTCAGTGCCGCGTTCAGCTTGTCGATCACGGGCCGGGGCGTGCCGGCCGGGGCAAACACCATGAACCAGGTCTCGAAGGCATAGCCGGGCAGGCCCGCCTCGGCCGCGGTCGGCACATTGGGCAACTGCGGCGAGCGCCTGGTGCCGGTGACGGCGAGCGCCTTGAGCTTGCCGCCCTGCACATGCTGCTGCGCGGCCGAGACCACCGGGAAGCTCATGTCGACCTGGCCCGCAATGGTGTCGACCAGGGCCGGGCCGCCGCCGCGATACGGCACGTGGACGATGGAGACGTTGGCCACCGACTTGAACAACTCGGCCGACATATGGAAGGTGCTGCCGTTGCCCGCGGACCCGTAGGTCAGCTTGCCCGGCGTAGCCTTGGCCGCCGCGATCAGTTCCTGCAGGTTCTTGGCGGGCACGTTGTTGTTGACCACCAGCACATGCTGCGAACTGGCGACCATGCCGATGGGGGCCAGGTCCTTCAGCGTGTCATACGGCATGCGCGGGAACAGGCCCGGGTTGATCGCCAGGGACACGGTCTGCAGGCCGATGGTGTAGCCGTCGGCGGCGGCCTTGGCCACGGCATCGACGCCGATATTGCCGCCGGCGCCGGCACGGTTCTCGACCACGATGGTGCCGCCCAGGCTCTTTGACCAGGCATCCGAGACCAGGCGCGCGGCGATGTCGGCGCTGCCGCCCGGGGCGTACGGCACGATCAGGCGTACCGGGCGCTGGGGATAGGACTGCGCCGCGGCCGTGCCGATCGACGCGGCACACAGCAGCAAGGCGGTGAGGTGGGCAACTTTCATGGGTGTCTCCTGGTTTAGGAATCGTTATGGAAACCATCGTATCATTTACCCAGAAGCACATAATTCAACCTCAGTTACTTCTTTGTTTCCTGATATTCACTAATGGATAACCTTTCGGACGTCGCGTTCTTTGCGTGCATCAACAAGCACGGCAGCCTGGCCGGCGCCGCGCAGGAGCTTGGCGTGACGCCGCCCGCGGTCAGCAAGCGGCTGGCGGGGCTGGAGGCACGGCTGCGCGTCCGGTTGCTGCACCGGACCACGCGCCGCATCAGCCTGACGCCGGAAGGGGAAAGCTATCTGGTGGAAGGGGCGCGGATTCTTGCGGAGATGGAGGCGCTGGAGCGATCGATCGCGGGCACCGGCAGCACCCCGCATGGCTTGCTGAAGATTGGCGCTACGCTCGGCTTCGGACGGCGACATATCGCGCCGGCGCTTTCGGGGTTCTCGCGCCGCTTTCCGAATATCGAGGTCCAGCTCTACCTGAGCGACCGGCCCCTGAACCTGGTCGAGCAGGGCCTGGACGCCATGATCCACTTTGGCGAGATGCCGGACGTGCGGCTGACGGCGCGCCTGCTGGCCAGCAACCGCCGCCTGCTCTGTGCCGCGCCGTCCTATCTGGAAGCGCGGGGCGAGCCGTCGAGCCCGCGCGAGCTGGCGCGGCACAACTGCATCTTCATCCGCGAAGCCGACGAGACCTTCGGCACCTGGCACCTGCGCCATGGCGCGCAGCAGGAAACCGTCAAGGTCCGCGGCACCATGAGCACCAATGACGGGGAATCGGCGCTTGCCTGGGCGCTGGATGGCCAGGGCCTGATCGTGCGCTCCGAGTGGGATGTTGCGGAGCACCTGCGCAGCGGCGCCCTGCGCCGGGTGCTGCCGCAATGGCAGTTCGCGCCCGCGGATATCCATCTGGTGTTCCCGGCGCGCAACCATCGTCCGGACAAGGTGCGGGCGCTGGTGGACTTCCTGCTGGACCACTTTGCCAGCCACCGTGCCTCTGGCGCGGGCAGCGCGGACAACTGCTGGTAGCCATCTGGCGGCGGGTACGGTGGCCGCGCCACCCGATATTGGGGGGCGATTCCGGCGCCACTAGCGTCCATCATGACCGGCAATACCAGAAGCCTGATGGAAACGCGCATGGAAACAGCCCCCACGCCCCAACCCGGACGCACGTTGCGTCACACCCGACAGATCGAATGCCGGGGCTATCTGCGCGACGATGGCCTCTATGACATCGAGGCCGATTTGGATGATATTTCCGCCGACGCCACCGAACTGCCCTTTGTCAGCGTGCCCGAAGGCGGCTTGATTCACCAGATGCGCCTGTGCATGACGATCGACGCTGACCTGGTGATCCGGCGCTTCGAGGCCCGCACCGAGACCGGCCCGACGCCGTACTGCGCGGAGATCAACGCCGCCTATCGGCAGCTGGAGGGGTTGCGCATCGGCGGCGGCTTCCGGCAGCAGGCCAGGGCGCGCCTGGGGGGCGCCAAGGGCTGTACCCACCTGACCGAGCTGCTGGGGCCGCTGGCCACCACCGCGATGCAGACCATCATGTCGGTCCAGCGCGAACAGACGCCGTGGCATGCCAAGCTGGCGGGAGACGAGCCGGTACCCCGGCCCTGGATACTGGACACCTGCCACGCCTACCGCAACGACGGCGAGGCCGTGAACGTCATCTGGCCGTTGCACCGTCGCGCGAGCGACTGAACGCGGCAGCCGCGGTCGCCGCCCCCGCCTCATCCTTCATGGCGAGGATGAAGCCCCCCACCTGTGCAATGTCATCAAGGGCCATGCAGGGCAGCACCGTGTCCATGCGCGCATCGGTGGCCAGCGCGATGATCGAAGGATCGCCCGGATAGTAGGGCGCGCGCCCGTGCGCCGGCCGGTAGACCTCGATGCGCGGAATCGCCTCGCGCCGGAAGCCTTCCACCAGCGTGATATCCGCCGGCCGCAGGCGCGCCACCTGCTCGGCCAGCGTCGGCTCGGCCTCGTCGGCCAGTTCGCGCACGATGGCAAAGCGATAGGGCGATGCCACCATCACCTCGGCCGCGCCGGCGGCGCGAAAGCGCGCGCTGTCCTTGGCCGGCGGCTCCAGTTCCAGCGGATGATGGCTGTGCTTGATCACGTTGACGGTCAGGCCCTGTGCGCGGAACCACGGCAGCAGCGCCGTGATCAGCGTGGTCTTGCCGCTGCCGGAGGTGCCGGTGATGCCTAGGATGAAGGGATGCATGGTGTCAGGGTTCGCAGGATTCGCGGAGTTCAGTTTGGGCGGGCAGCGGGCACACCAGCGGCAGGAAGCTGTCGGCACGCTGCGAATAGGCCAGCAGTGCGCCGGCCTGCAGGTCGAAATACCAGCCGTGCAGCGTCAGCCTGCCGGCCTCCAGCGCACGCCGCACGAACGGGAAGGTCTGCAGGTTGCGCAGCGACACCAGGATCGCCGCCTGCTCGCAGCCGCGCTGGCGCTCGGCGGCGCTGGCCGTGGCCAGGGTTTCCTCTACCTGCCTGCGCGCCGGTGCGGCGATGCGCACCCAGGCGCCGATGTAGTCGGGGTCTTCGCTTTCATCGGGCGGATGGTCGCCGGTGTCGGCCGGCTGCGCCAACAAGGCGCGGATGCCGCCGCAGCCGCCGTGGCCCATCACGATGATGCGGGCCACGCGCAGCTGCTGCACGGCAAACTGGATCGCTGCGGATACGCCATGCAGGCTGCCTTCATGGCGGCCGGTGCAGGGCGGCACCAGGTTGCCGATATTGCGCACGGTAAAGAGTTCGCCCGGATCACAGCCCAGCAGCAGGCCAGGATCGACGCGTGAATCGCTGCAGCCGATCAGCAGCGTGGGCGGGCGCTGGCCGGTGCGCAGCGTGTCGAACAGCCCGGGCTCGTCGTCGAAATAGCGTTGCTGGAAGCGTTCGAAGCCTTTGAGCAGTTGTTCGATGTGATGCATGGCGGCGTCCAGGCGCTACTGCACCAGCGGGCTGTCGGCGCCTTCCAGCTCGATGCCTTCGATGCGCGCGCGCCCGATCAGCAGGCTGGCGTATTGCTTCCAGGCACGATCGCGCGCGGCGCTGGCGAGGGCGCGGGCAATGTCGCCGCGCACCGCATCGAAGGGCAGGCGCGTGCCAGGGCAGCGTTCCAGGACGCGCACGATATGCAGGCCATAACGGGTTTCAAGCAAATGCGGCAGCACGCCGTCCTGCTGCGCGGCGAACAGCGCGCGCTCGAATTCCGGAGCGGTCTCACCGCGGAACACGCGGCCAAGCCGGCCGCCGTTGGCGCCGCTCGGGCAATTGGACAGCGCGCGGGCGTGCTCGGAGAAGGTGGAAGGATCGCCCCGCACCAGTGCCAGCGTCTGCGCGGCGATCTCGCGCAGCGTGTCCAGCGGCACGCGCGGCGTGACCTGGAACAGGATATGGTCGGCCTCGACCCATTCGCCGTCGCGGAAGCGCTCCGGGCGGCTGTCGTAGTGGCGGCGGCAGCTGGCTTCGTCGGGCTCGGGCGTGCCGGCTTCATGCGCCAGCAGCGCCTGCGCCAGCGCGTCGTCATCCAGGCCTTCGGCCGCCAGGCCGATGCGGTCGGCTTCGGCGCGCACCAACTGGCGCAGGATGGCCGAGATCGTGGCCAGCCGCGCCGGGTTGGCCGCGTCGTGATAGTGATCCAGTTCGCGTTCGATATCGGCGTCGCGCAGTTCCACGCCGTTGACGGTGACAGGCATGTTGTTCTCCTTGTCGGGTTGCGGCGCTCAGCGGCTACGCACCAGCTGCCAGGCACGGCCGAGGTAGCCGACCGAGGCAAAGCCGCTCCACACATGCACCAGCCGCGTGAACGGGAAGATCACAAACAGCGTGATGCCCATGAACAGGTGCGCCTTGAACAGCAGCGGCGCATCCGCGACATAGCTGGCGGCGTCGCCGCGCAGCGTGACGATGTGCTGCGCCCAGGTCATCAGCTGCACCATCATGTGGCCGTCCATGTGGCTGGCGGATTCGAAGATGGTGGACAGGCCCAGCAGCAGCGTCACCAGCAGCCACAGCAGCAGCACCTTGTCGCCGGTGCGGGTGACCGCCGACACGCGGGCGTTGGTCAGGCGGCGGTGCAGCAGGATCAGCAGCCCGGCCAGGCACATGGTGCCCATCACGCCGCCGGCGGCCATCGCCACGGCCTGCTTGAAGCCGTGCGAGACGCCCAGCGCATCCCACACCGCCACCGGCGTCAGCAGGCCCACCAGGTGCCCGAAGAACAGGCCCAGGATGCCGACATGGAACAGGATGTTGCCGGTGCGCAGGTTGCCGCGGTACAGCACCTGCGAGCTGTCGGTCTTCCAGGTGTACTGCTCGCGCTCGAAGCGCGCCAGGCTGCCGAACAGGAAGATGGCGGCAGCGATGTACGGGTAGATGCCGAAGAGGAATTGGTGGATCGTTGCCATGGTGTGTTAACCCATTGTCTGGTGTTCGGTTTGCATTGCCATGCCCTGTCAGCAGGCAGCCGGCACTGGCGCCCTGACACGCGGATCGCGCGGATAGAATTTCACCGCTTGCGGACCGGTCTGCGGCGCCAGCAGCGGTTCCACGCCGTCGGCCCCCGGCCCGAAGGTTTCCAGCGCCTCGTCCATGTCGCGCACCGGCGGTTCCTGCTGCGGCTGCGGCTGCACGTCCGTCAGCGTGCGCAGCACCGCGAACACGCCGGCGTAAGGGCTCTGGTTGCGCGCCAGGCGCTCGCCGATCGCGGCCAGCACGTGGATGGCCTCGCCCAGCAACTGCTCGGCGCGCGCTTCCTTGCCGTCGGCCACCAGCGCGCCGAGGAACTCCAGGAACAGCGGCACGTAGTCGGGCAGCTCGGACGCCGCGGGTTCAAAGCCGTCGCGCCGGTACTCGTCGATCAGGTCGACCATGGCCTGGCCGCGGTCGCGGCTCTCGCCGTGCACGTGCTCGAACAGGTGCAGCGAGTGCGCCGGGTTGCGGTCGAAGGTGGCAACGTAGTTCTCCTGCAGCGCGATCAGCGACTCGCTGCGCAGCAGGCCGGTCACGGGGGGCAGCAGCGCGCGCGCCTGTGGCCATTCGGCCAGCGCGGCATCGATCTCGGGCAGGGCGTCCAGCAGATCCTGCTCGGGGTAGCCGAGCAGGACGCTGAGGATGGGATAGAGGGGCATGTTGTTCTCCGTGCGGTTCGTGGGACGCATCAGCTCATCACGGCGTTCTTGCGCGACTTGGGCATGTCGACAAAGTGGACGCTGCCCTGTGGCTTCTTGCCGAACAGCGCGCCATCGGAAGTGCCGCCCGAGCAGCCGTTGCCAAAGGTGAAGCCGCAGCTGGCCTTGTCATTGAAGCTGTCCTCGACCATCTCCTTGTGCGAGGACGGGATCACGAAGCGGTCCTCGTAGTTGGCGATGGCCATGGTCTGGTACATGTCTTCCACTTGCGCGGGCGTCAGGCCCACCTGCTCCAGCACACCCAGGTCCTGCACACCGTCCACCACCTGCGAGCGCTTGTAGGCGCGCATCGCCAGCATGCGGTCCAGCGCGGACAGCACCGGCATCACATCACCCGCGGTCAGCAGGTTGGCCAGGTACTTGACCGGGATGCGCAGGCTCTTCACGTCCGGGATCACGCCGTTCAGGCCCATGTGGCCGGCCTCGGCCGCCGACTGGATCGGCGACAGCGGCGGGATGTACCAGACCATCGGCAGGGTGCGGTACTCCGGGTGCAGCGGAAAGGCAATCTTCCACTCGCACGCCATCTTGTAGACCGGCGACTTGCGTGCGGCATCCAGCCAGCTCTGCGGAATGCCCTGGCGCAGCGCCTCGGCCTGCACCGCCGGGTCGTGCGGATCGAGGAAGACGTCGAGCTGCGACTGGTACAGGTCGCGCTCGTCGGCCACCGATGCCGCCTGCTCGATGCGGTCGGCGTCGTACAGCATCACGCCGAGGTAGCGGATGCGGCCGACGCAGGTCTCGGAGCAGACCGTGGGCTGGCCGGCCTCGATGCGCGGATAGCAGAACAGGCATTTCTCGGCCTTGCCGCTCTGCCAGTTGAAGTAGATCTTCTTGTACGGGCAGCCCGAGATGCACATGCGCCAGCCGCGGCACTTGTCCTGGTCGACCAGCACGATGCCGTCGTCCTCGCGCTTGTAGATCGAGCCCGAGGGGCACGAGGCCACGCAGGCCGGGTTCAGGCAGTGCTCGCACAGGCGCGGCAGGTACATCATGAAGGTGTTCTCGAAAGTCGAGTACATCTCCTTCTGCACGTCGTCGAAGAGCTTGTCGCGCCCGCGCGAGCTGAACTCGCCGCCGAGATCGTCTTCCCAGTTCGGGCCCCACTCGATCTTCTCCATCTTGCGGCCGGTCAACACCGAGACCGGACGCGCGGTGGGCGGGGTCTGCACCAGCGGCGCCTTCTGCAGGTGCTCGTAGTCGTAGGTGAAGGGCTCGTAGTACTCGTCGATCTGCGGCAGGTTGGGGTTGGCGAACAGGTTCGCCAGGATCTTCAGCTTGCCGCCCTGGCGCGGCTCCAGCGTGCCATCGGCGTTGCGCTTCCAGCCGCCCTGCCACTTGTCCTGGTTCTCCCATTCCTTGGGGTAGCCGATGCCGGGCTTGGTCTCGACGTTATTGAACCAGGCGTACTCGACGCCGTCGCGGCTGGTCCAGACGTTCTTGCAGGTCACGGAGCAGGTATGGCAGCCGATGCACTTGTCGAGGTTCAGCACCATGGCCACCTGGGCACGGATCTTCATTGCGAGGCTCCTTCCTTAGTCTTTTCCACGAGCGGCCCTTCCAGCCAGTCGACCTTCTTCATCTTGCGCAGGATCACGAACTCGTCGCGGTTGCTGCCCACGGTGCCGTAGTAGTTGAAGCCGTAGGCCAGCTGCGCGTAGCCGCCGATCATGTGGGTGGGCTTGGTCACGGCCCGCGTGACCGAGTTATGGATGCCGCCGCGCATGCCGCTGGTCTCGGCGCCGGGCACGTTCACGATCTTTTCCTGGGCGTGGTACATCAGGCACATGCCCTTGGGCACGCGCTGCGACACCACCACGCGAGCTGTCAGCGTGCCGTTGACGTTGAACACTTCGACCCAGTCGTTGTCGCGGATACCGTTGGCCTTGGCCTCGGTTTCCGAGATCCACACGTGCGGGCCACCGCGTGACAGCGTCAGCATGCGCAGGTTGTCCGAGTAGGTGGAGTGGATGCCCCACTTCTGGTGCGGCGTGATCCAGTTCAGCACCAGCTCCGGATTGCCGTTGGGCTTCTTGCCCAGCATCGGCGCCACGGTCTTGGTGTCGATGGCCGGCTTGTACACGCACGCGCCTTCGCCGAAATCCAGCATCCAGCGGTGGTCCTGCCAGAACTGCTGGCGGCCGGTCAGCGTGCGCCAGGGGATCAGCTCATGCACGTTGGTGTAGCCGGCGTTGTAGCTGACCTCTTCCGATTCCAGGCCCGACCAGGTCGGCGCGGAGATGATCTTGCGCGGCTGCGCCTGCACGTCGCGGAAGCGGATCTTGTCGTGCTCGCGGCCTTCGGCCAGATGGGTGTGGTCGCGTCCGGTGATCTTCGACAGCGCTTCCCACGCCTTGACGGCGACATGGCCGTTGGTCTCGGGCGCGAAGGTCAGGATCATCTCGGCGGCGTCGATCGCGCTTTCCAGCCGCGGGCGGCCCTGGCTGACGCCCGGTTCCTTCACGGTGTGGCTGAGCTGGCCGATCTCCTTCACTTCATGCTGGGTGTTCCAGTTGATGCCCTTGCCGCCGTTGCCGAGCTTGTCCAGCAGCGGCCCGATCGAGGTGAACTTCTTGTAGATGTCCGCATAGTTGCGCTCCACCACGGTCATCGACGGCGCGGTCTTGCCGGGGATCAGGTCGCACTCGCCGGCCTTCCAGTCCTTCGGTTCAAACGGCTGGCCGAGTTCGCCCGGGGTGTCGTGCAGCAGCGGCGTGCACACCAGGTCCTTGCGCGTGCCCAGGTAGGGACCGGCGATCTCGCTGAACTTTTTTGCGATGGCCTTGTAGATCTCCCAGTCGGTCTTGCTTTCCCACAGCGGCTGCACGGCTTCGGACAGCGGGTGGATGAACGGGTGCATGTCGGACGTGTTGAGGTCGTCCTTCTCGTACCAGGTGGCCGTCGGCAGCACGATGTCGCCATACAGGCAGGTGGTGCTCATGCGGAAGTCCAGCACGGTCAGCAGGTCCAGCTTGCCTTCGGCGGCCGGGCGCACGTTGACCTCGCTCGGCGTGATCGCATCGTTCTCGTCGCCGAATACGGCGTTCTGCGTGCCGAGCAGATACTTCAGGAAGTACTCATGACCCTTGCCCGAGCTGCCCAGGATGTTCGAGCGCCATACGAACATATTGCGCGGGAAGTTGGCCGGGTTGTCGGGGTCGTCGCAGGCGAACTGCATCTGGCCGGATTTGAGCTGTTCGACGGTGTAGGCCACCGGGTCCTGGCCGGCGCGCTCCGCCGCATCGACCACGTCGAGCGGATTGGTGCCGAGCTGCGGTGCCGACGGCAGCCAACCCATGCGTTCGGAGCGCGCGTTCAGGTCCAGCAGCGAGAGGCCGTCATAGCGCTTGCGGTCGGCGGTGGGCGAAAGGATCTCGTCGACGCCCAGCTTCTCGTGGCGCCACTGGCTGGTGTGGTTGTAGAAGAACGAGGTGCCGTTCATCTGGCGCGGCGGGCGCGACCAGTCCAGGCCGAAGGCCAGCGGGGCCCAGCCGAACTGCGGGCGCAGCTTTTCCTGGCCGACATAGTGGGCCCAGCCGCCGCCGCTCTTGCCGATACAGCCGCACATCATCAGCAGGTTGATGATGCCGCGGTAGATCATGTCGTTGTGGTACCAGTGGTTCAGCGCGGCACCGACGATCACCATGCTCTTGCCCTGCGTGCGGTCGGCGTTGTCGGCAAACTCGCGCGCCACCTGGGTCACCAGGCGCGCGGGCACGGAGGTGTGCTTTTCCTGCCAGGCGGGGGTGTAGGGCACATCGTCTTCATACGACGCGGCCACGTTCGGGCCGCCCAGGCCCTGGTCGACACCGTAGTTGGCCATCTGCAGGTCATACACGGTGGCCACCAGTGCGGTGCTGCCATCGGCCAGTGTCAGCCGGCGTGCCGGCACGCGGCGGCGCAGCAGTTCGTCGTGTTCGCCGCCGAAGTAGGGGAAGCCGACTTCGACCACTTCGTCATGCTGGCTGACCAGCGACAGGCGCGGATCGATGGTGCGGCCACTGCCGCCGTCCTTCATTTCCAGGTTCCAGCGGCCCACCTTCTCGCCGCCGTTGTGCGCGGCTTCGCCCCAGCGGAAGCCGATCGAGCCGTTGGGCGCGACGATCTCGCCGGTGGCGTCGTCAATCTGCAGGGTCTTCCACTCGGGATGGTTGGCTTCGCCGAGGTTATCGGCCAGGTGCGAGGCGCGCAGGAAGTGGTCGGGCACGAGCGTGCCCTGGTTCTCACGCAGCAGCACCAGCATCGGCATGTCGGTGTACTGCTTCACATAGTCGCGGAAGTAGGCGGACTTGCCGCTGGCGTGGAATTCCTTCAGCACCACGTGGCCCATGGCCATCGCCAGTGCGGCGTCGGTGCCTTGCTTCGGCGCCAGCCAGATGTCGCCGAACTTGACCATCTCGCCGAAGTCGGAAGAGACCGCCACGGTCTTGGTGCCCTTGTAGCGGACCTCGGTGTAGAAGTGCGCGTCCGGGGTGCGCGTCTGCGGCACGTTGGAGCCCCACACCATCAGGTAGGTGGAGTTGTACCAGTCGGCCGATTCGGGCACGTCGGTCTGCTCGCCCCACACTTGCGGGCTGGCCGGCGGCAGGTCGCAGTACCAGTCATAGAACGACAGGCAGGCGCCGCCCAGCAGGCTCAGATAGCGTGCGCCGGCGGCATAGGACACCATCGACATGGCCGGGATCGGCGAGAAGCCGATCACGCGGTCCGGGCCGAACTTCTTCACGGTGAAGGCATTGGCCGCCGCGATCATCTCGGTCGCCGTGTTCCAGTCCGCACGCACGAAGCCGCCCAGGCCGCGCACGCTCTTGTAGCGGGCAGCCTTGACCGGATCCTGGCTGATCGATTCCCACGCGGCGACGGGGTCCATGGTCTTGCGGGCCTCGCGCCACATCTCCATCAGGCGGCCGCGGATCATCGGGTACTTGACGCGCTGCGCGGAGTAGACGTACCAGCTGTACGAGGCGCCGCGCGGGCAGCCGCGCGGCTCATGGTTGGGCAGGTCCGGGCGCGTGCGCGGATAGTCGGTCTGCTGGGTCTCCCACGTGATCAGGCCGTTCTTCACGTAGACCTTCCACGAGCAGGAGCCGGTGCAGTTCACGCCGTGGGTCGAGCGCACGATCTTGTCGTGCTGCCAGCGGCTGCGGTAGCCGTCTTCCCACTTGCGGTCCTCGTTCACCACCGCGCCGTGGCCGTCCGCATAGGTGGACTTGACGCGCGACATGAACTTCAGTCGATCCAGGAAATGACTCATTGCTTTGTTCTCCGCGAGTGCTTTGCTGCGGGCGCTCCGGTGGTTTCAGGCGCTTTGCAGGGACACCCTCAGCTTATGGGGGAGGCGGGCGGCAGCCAATTCGCTGGTGGAACAGCCGCCGCGTGGCGATCGGGCTAGGTGCCGGGCACGGGACTAGTTCGGAAGAACTAGCCCGGCCGGCGGCACTGGTGACAGGGTCAGCAGGGCATGGGCGCGTTGCGGCGCGCGTAGTGCCACCATGTCACCAGCACGCAGCTGACGTAGAAGGCGATAAAGCAGTACAGCGCGGCATCCGGTGCGCCGGTCAGCTCCAGCGAGGTGCCGAAGCTCTTGGGGATGAAGAAGCCGCCATAGGCGCCGATGGCACCCGAGAAACCGAGCACGGCGGCGGATTCCTTGCCGGCTTCCTGCAGCGCCTGCCGCTGCGCGGCATCGCCCTTGCCCCTGGCGGCGCGCTGGCGCTCGGTCAGGAAGATCACGGGGATCATGCGGAAGGTCGAGCCATTGCCGATGCCGGTCAGCGCGAACAACGCGATGAAGGCGGCCAGGAAGAAGGTGAAGTTGCCGCCGGCGCCGTCATGCGGCAGCGTCGCCAGTACCGCGAACACTGCCGCGATCATGCCGACGAAGGTCCACAGCGTGACGCGCGCACCGCCGAGCTTGTCGGAGATCCAGCCGCCCACCGGCCGCGTCAGCGCGCCCACCAGTGGCCCCAGGAAGGCATAGGCGGTCGGGTTCACTCCGGGAAACTGCGACTTGGTCAGCAGCGCCAGCCCCGCCGAGAAGCCGATGAACGAGCCGAAGGTGCCCACGTACAGCCAGCACATCAGCCAGTTGTGCTTGCGCTTGAAGATCACGGCCTGCTCGGCAAACGATGCCTTGGCATCCGCAATGTCATGCATGCCGAACCACGCCGCCAGCGCCGAGACGATGATGAACGGCACCCAGATGAAGCCGGCGTTCTGCAGCCACAGGTCATGCGTGACACCGTTGGCCTGGTACTGCTGCGGCTCGCCGCCAAGCGCGCCGAAGATGGCCACCGACACCACCAGCGGCGTGACGAACTGCACCACCGACACCCCCAGGTTGCCGATGCCCGCATTCAGCCCGGTGGCCAGCCCCTTCTTCGCCTTGGGAAAGAAGAAGCTGATATTGGCCATCGACGAGCTGAAGTTGGCGCCGCCCAGCCCGCACAGCAGCGCCAGCACCAGCAGCGTCGGATAGCCGGTGGACGGGTCGCGCAGCGCGAAGCCCATGCCCAGCGCCGGGATCAGCAGCAGCGCGGTGGAGATCGCGGTGAAGCGGCGCCCGCCGAACACCGGCACCAGGAAGGAGTAGAAGATGCGCAGCGTGGCGCCGGACAGCGCCGGCAGCGCGGTCAGCCAGAACAGCTGGTTCTTGGTGAACTGGAAGCCGGCGCGGTCGAGGTTGACCGCGACCACGCTCCACAGCATCCAGACCACGAAGGCCAGCATCAGCGCCGGGATTGAGATCCACAGGTTGCGGTAGGCGATGCGTTCGCCCTGGGTTTGCCAGAAAGCCTTGTTCTCGGGCTCCCAGCGGGTGAGTACGGAAGATGACATGACAGTGTGCCTTGGTTGTTTGCGTGACAGGGGCCGTCAGGCGGCCTGGGTGAGGCCGACGGCCTGTTCTTTGCGCCGGCGCTCGCCGCGCTGGCTGTAGTGCATCCACACCAGGCTCACGCACACGGTGCCGTACATCAGCATGAAGCAGCTGCTGCGCACGCCGGTCAGGTCGGCCAGCACGCCGAACAGGATCGGCAGCACGAAGCCGCCCAGCCCGCCGGCCAGGCCCACCACGCCCGAGACCGCGCCAATGTTGTGCGTGAAGTCGTTGGAGATGAACTTGAAGACCGAGGCCTTGCCGATGGCGAAGGCGATGCCGACCACGAACAGCAGGGAGGTGAAGACGGTGGGCGTCAGCGCGATGCGGAAGGCCTGCGGGCCGCTGATGGTCTGGATGATGAAATCGGTCTGCGGATAGCTCAGCAGGAAGAAGCCGACCCAACTCACCCACATCACCCACCAGGTGGTGCGGTGCGCGCCGTAGCGGTCGGAGATCCAGCCGCCGATGGCGCGCAGCACGCCGCCGGGCAGCGAGAAGCAGGCAGCCAGGAAGGCCGCGGTCTTGATGTCGAAGCCGTATTCGCCGATGTAGTACTTGGTCATCCACAGCGACAGGCCGACATAGCCGCCGAACACCACCGAGTAGTACTGCGAGTAGCGCCACACGCGCGGGTCGCGCATCACGGCGAGCTGCTCGCGCCAGCCGACGCTGGACTTGACCAGGTGGGCCGGGTTGCTGCGCGAGAACACCCAGAACAGCACGGCCGTGATGAGCATCGCCACCGAGTACACGCGCGGCACCACGGTCCAGGTGCCGGCGGCCAGGATCATCGCCGGCGCGACGAACTTGGTCAGCGCCGCGCCCGAGTTGCCGGCGCCGAAGATACCCATCGCCAGCCCCTGGCGCGAGCGCGGGAACCAGCGCGCCACATACGGCGTGCCGACCGAGAACGAGCCGCCGGCCAGGCCGACGAACAGGCCCAGCACCAGCAGCTGCCACAGCGTGTGGGCATACGAGATCAGCCAGATCGGGATCACCGTGGCCAGCATCAGCACGAAGAAGACGATGCGGCCGCCGTAGCGGTCGGTCCAGATGCCCAGCGGCACGCGGATCAGCGAGCCGCTCAGCACGGGGGTTGCCGCCAGCAGCCCGAATTCGGTGTCGTTGAGGCCGAGTTCCTGCTTGAGCGGAATGCCGAGAACGGCGAACAGCATCCAGACGGCAAAGCAGATGGTGAAGGCGAAAGTGCTCGACGCCAGCGTGATTGCGGCACCGGTCGGTACGGGTTCCGGCGCGCGTGGTTGGGTGGCCATGGCCATGCTCCTGTGTCAACTTTGGCGGGGGTGATGCCAGAGTAGGGGCGGCCACTGGTGCTGCCTATTCGCCGGCCGCACAGCGCACGCGGGTGCGCAGCCTGCCTTTGGAGGTAGTTCTACCGGCGGAGGTCGTCGGCGCGGCGGCGGTGCTATCGTGCAGTCAGCGTGAATGGCATCCGTTTGCGCACCTGCGGCAAACCGTGCGCCGGATCAAGAAGCCGGCGCGCGCCGCATCACCCGATTCCCGTAGCCAGCCATGGACACCATCCCCATCCTCCCCGCGCGGCGCTCGCCGCCCCCCGGCAAGGCACCCGCCGGGCCGCCGCCGCGCGGCTTTGCCTTGTTTGCGCTGGGCTTCCGGCCGTTCTACCTGGGCGGGGCGGTGTTCGCCGCGCTGGCCATCGCGGCGTGGTCGGCGATGCTGGCGGGCGTCGCCGCAGCCGGCCCGGCGCCGGTGATGCCGGCGATGTTCTGGCATGCGCACGAGATGGTGTTCGGCTTTGCCGCGGCCATCGTGGTGGGCTTCCTGTTCACCGCGGGGCGGGCCTGGACCGGCCAGCCGACGCCCACCGGCGCCGCGCTGGCCGCGCTGTTCCTGCTGTGGCTGGCCGGGCGCGTGGGCATGTGGGTGGCGCCGGGCACGGCGGCCTTCGTGATCGAGGGCGCGTTCCTGCCGCTGGCCGCGCTGGCCTTCACGCGCACGCTGGCCCGCGCCGGCAACCGCCGCAACTATCCGCTGGCCCTGGCGCTGTGGCTGCTGGCCACGGCCGATATCGCCAGCCTGTGGCTGCAGGCGCGCGGCCATGACGCCGGTGCGATGCTGGCCTGCCGCGCCGGCGTGGCGCTGGTCACGCTGTTCGTGGTGGTGATCGGCGGGCGCGTCATCCCGATGTTCACGACCAACGCGATCCCCGGGTTCCGCCTGCGCCAATACCGGCAGGTGGACCGCATGGTGGTGCCGGCCGCAGTGCTGGGACTGGCCGCGGGGCTGCTGCCCTTGCCGGGCTGGCTGGCGGCGGCACTGTCATTGCTGGCCGCGGCGGTGCTGGCCGTGCGCGTGGCTGGCTGGCGCAGCCATGCGGTGGGCAACCGGCCGATCCTGTGGGTGCTGCACCTGGCCTATGCGTGGCTGCCGGTGGCGCTGCTGCTGCAGGCGCTGGGTGCGCTGGGGCTGGTGATGGCGGGGCTGGCGACGCATGCGTTCACGGTGGGCGTGCTCGGCGTGGCGATCATTGCCATGATCACGCGTACCGCACTGGGCCACACCGGCCGCATGCTGGTGGCCGGCCGCGCGGAAACCGCGGCGTACTGGCTGGTGGCTGCGGCAGCGGTGTTGCGCGTGTTCGGGCCAATGCTATGGCCGGCCGGGTATTTGCATTGGATCTGGGGGGCGGGTGCGTGCTGGGTGGCGGGGTTTGCTCTCTATGCGCTGACCTATGCACCGCGGCTTGCGCGCCCGCGGGTGGACGGCAAGCCGGGCTGAAGCGCGGGATCAGGGGCAGGCTTGCGCCACGGACACGGCGAGCTGTTGTCCGATGCGGCGCTGGCGGGCTTTGGCATCGCCCTGCATTCCACCTGGCATGTCAGCGCCGATCTGCGCGCCTTTGTCGATTTCCTGGCCGGGCGCTTCGGCGACAACCCGCCGTGGGAGCAACCCGACGGCGGGTGAGCCGGCCCGCGCTAGGCGGGCGGATGCACCGCCGCGCGTCGGTAGTCGCCCGGCGTCATGCCGGTCCAGCGGCGGAAGGCGCGGAAGAACGAGTTGGCATCGTCAAAGCCGAGCCGGAACGCGATTTCTCCCAGCGACATCGTGCCCCCGGCCAGGTAGCCGCCAGCCAGGTCGCGGCGCGCCTCCTCGCACTGCGTGCGAAAACTCGTGCCCGCCGCCATCAGCCGGCGCTGCAGCGTGCGCTCGCTGATGTCCAGGTGGCGTGCCACCGCGGCCAGGCTGAGGGCGCGATCGCCGGCGAGCGCCTGCAGGGCCGCGCGCACATCGTCCAGCGAAGCGGACGCCGGCCGCGCTGCGCGCGTGGCATGGCCCGCGCCCGGGCCGGCCGGTCCGTTGCGCACGCGGGCAGCGAGGCGCAAGGCCAGGTCGCGGCGGCCGAATACGATCGCGTCTTCCGGCTCGCCAAAGCGCACCGGGCAGTCGAATGCCTCGGTATAGCGCAGGTGCCAGTCCGGCTGGCCGATGCGCAGCGACACCCGCAGCGGATGCAGCGGCTTGCGCGTGAACTGGCGTCCGAAGGCCAGCAGCGAGCACAGCTCCATGTCGATGCGCGGGCGGGTGTCGGGCGCCTCGGGGTCGCTCGGGCGGATGCAGACCCAGGCTTCGTCGCCCTGGCGGCGCAGTTCGATGCGGTCGCCGGCGAGTAGCTTCTGGTAGCGCGCGATGCGCCGCAGCGCGGTGCCCAGCGACGGCCCGGCCATGGCCGGCAGGCCCGCCAGCCCGAGCAGGTCGGTCTGCATCCGGCTGCCCAGCCACAGGCCGATGGTTGGATCGCCGGTGGCGCGGTAGACCGCGCAGAGCACGTGGCAGGCCTGTTGCGGGCCGGCCGCCGGCATGGTGGGCCTGAGGTCGCTGGGGTCGGAGTCGGTGTCGGATTCCGGGGCAGGCGCGAGTCCCGATACGTCGTAGCCGCCGTCACGCAGTGCGTGCAGCAGGTCACGAGGCAACGGCCCGGCCTGGATAGGCTCTTGTTGTGTCATTGTCATTATCTGGCTGGCAAGTTGGCGCAAGTGCGCCAGTGCAGCCCCCGGTAACAACGAGATTACGCGGTGCCGGCGCCCCCTTCAAGGGCATGCGGGGGGACGAAGTGTGGCCTGGGCAGCGCAACGGCGTGGTAGCGGCGGGCGGTGCCGTACCGTTGCCGGATTCCGGGACGCCTGCAACCCGTTGCCTAAAATTTGGGCGCTCCGGTGGGTTCCCGCACAGACCGGGGCTTTCGGGGAGGGTAGGGGGAGGATATCCACAGATTCTGTGGATATCACATGGAGGTTTTCAACATGGGTTTGTGCGGGCTGCCGCAAGGCACCAGATATGGGTATGCTGGGTAGTTTGAGCGCGCGGCATCTGCGCAGCCGGGCCTGCCCGCGCTGTCATCGTGTGGCATCCCTGCCGGATTTGCCGCCATCGTGCCGCCAACGCCCGCTGTTGGCCCAATTGCGACTCTACCTGCCCGCCGCCATGCGCCATGACCGGTCGTCCGCAGTCCTGCCTCGCCTTGCCTTGTTGCCGATGCTCGCCGCCGCGCTGGCGCTGTCCGGCTGCGTGGCGCAATACCGGGTGCCCGCCGGCGCCCCGGCCGCCAGCGTGCGGCTGCTGACCAGCACCGACGACAACACTTCGTTCACCGTGGTCGATCCGGCCAAATGCCCGGTGCCCGCGCGGCCGCTGGTGCTGGCGGGAACCGGCAGGCAGTTGTCTGCGATGGGGCGGGACCGGAGCCTGGACATGGCCGGGCGCTCGCCCGAGCCGCCGGAGCGCACGCGCGAGCGGCTGGTGGAGGCGGGCCGGCGCATCTACGTGGCGGTGACGTCGGCCGCGGTGCCGCCGCTGCCTGAGCTGCGTTGCGCGGCGGGCGTGTCATTCGTGCCGGTTGCCGGCGGCCAGTATGAGATCCGCTACCAGCGGGACGAGACCGCGAGCCAGTGCTCGGCGCAGGTATTGCGCATGCAGCCGCTGGCCGACGGCGGCGCGCGCCTGACGGCGGAACCGACCCAGCAGGGCTTCAGGGCGCTGCGCAAGGACTATGTCTGCCAGGCGCAGTGACGCGCCCGGCAGACCGATAGCACCATCGATTGAAGCGGGCGTTTGAAGCAGGCGCCCGCTGGCCACGCAGGCGGCTTACTGCTCGATCAGGAAACGCTCAGGGCGCTTGCCCAGCCATGCCGGCGCACGGCCGCGGCCCGACCAGGTCTTGCCGGTCTTGGGGTCCATGTACTTCGGCGGCAAGGCGGATGCAGGCTTCTTGGCGCTCGAACCAGCCGGGCGGCCACGCTTGCGGCGGGGCAGGATGTCTTCGGCGGTCAGGCCGTATTCAGTCATCAGGTCCCGGATTTTGTCGATTACGCCGGCGACTTCCGTCGCACGCACTTCATTCAGCTTGGCTTCCAGCGCTTCCTTCTCAGCCAGGAGTTGCTTGTATGTCGCCATTTATATCCCCTTTCTGCAAATAGGCCGCTGCATGGTACTAGAAGTTGTGGTGTCGGTTCACCTAAAAAAAATTTTACAAAAAATAACGGAGAATGCACGGACTGATTGTTTGCCGGCCTGAAATGCCGGTTGCACAGCCCACGATGCAGCCGGTATTGGGCGGTTCATTGCCCGTTTTGCCTGCATTTAAGGACAATGAAAATACGCACGAGCGGGGGCTTTAGCGCCTAGACTGCTTGTCTGCGCCCGGCGCAGCCCCCCTGACACGACTACCGGAGCCCCTGATGAGCCAGCAGATCTTTGTCAATTTGCCCGTCCGCGACCTGCAAAAGTCGATTGCCTTCTTTACGCAGTTGGGTTTTTCCTTCAATCCGCAATTTACCGACGACACTGCCACCTGCATGATCGTCGGCGACAACATTTTCGTGATGCTGCTAACGGAAGCCAAGTTCCGCAGCTTCTCGCCCAATGAAATCTGCGATGCGCGGAAAGCGACGGAGGTGCTTGTTTGCCTGTCGATGGAAACCCGTGCCCGCGTGGATGAAATGGTCAATGCCGCGGTCGCGGCGGGTGGCAATACTTACAAGCCGCCGATGGATTTGGGATTCATGTACGGGCATGGATTCCAGGATCCGGATGGCCATGTCTGGGAACTGGTGTACATGGATATGGCCGCAATGCAGGCCGGGCAATGAAGGCGATTTAGCGAAACCCCATTCACCATCCGCGGGACCTTTCAGGCAAGCCACCAAAAAAAACAGCCCGGGAAAGCAGGAAGCCCGGGCTTGAAATCCACCTGGATCACGGTGGAGGAGACATCTGGTTGTCAGCGTCCCGGGCGTGGCGCCCGGGACGCGGCAGTAGGCTTCGGCAGGGTCAGATGGCCCAGCCCCCGGCATAGAACGCAGCCAGCACGACCGCGATGGCCACCGTGCCGACATTGAGCTTGCGCCATTCGCCAGCCACCACGCGGCCCACCACCAGGGTGCAGAAGCCCAGCATGATGCCGGTCACGATATTGCAGGTCAGCACGATGAACACGGCGCAGACCAGGCCAGCCATCGCGTCGACCATGTCGTCCATGTGCAGGCGGCTCACGCTCGACAGCATCAGCAGGCCCACGTACATCAGCGCGGGCGCGGTGGCGTACGACGGCACCAGCCCGGCCAGCGGCGAGAAGAACATCACCGCCACGAACAGCAGCCCCACCACCACCGCGGTCAGGCCGGTCTTGGCGCCGGCGGCCACGCCGACGGTCGACTCGATATAGGCCGCGGCCGGAGCGCCGCCGAACATCGCCGAGAAGATCGAGCTGACCGAATCCGCGGTCAGCGCGCGCCCGCCGTTGTGGATATGGCCGGCGGCGTTGAGCTGGCCAGCTTGTCCGGCGACAGCGCGGATCGTGCCGGTGGCGTCGAACACCGCGGTCATCACCAGTGCCAGCACGCTCGGCAGCACTGCGGCCGTCAGCGCGCCGCGCACATCCATGGCGCCGATCAGCGATTCATGGCCGGGTGCGCTCAGCGACGGCAGCGCGAACACGCCGGTGAACTTCACCGCCGGGTCGAAGGCCAGGCCCAGGGCGGAGATCGCGATGATCACCAGCAGGATGCCGCCCGGCACCTTGCGGCGCTCCAGGCCGAAGATCGCGGCCAGGCCCAGCACCGACATCACCACCGGGAACGAGGTGATCTTGCCCAGCGACACCGGCAGGCCGGGGTGAGCGTTCTTGACCACCAGGCCGACTTCATTCGAGGCGATCAGCAGCAGGAACAGGCCGATGCCGATGCCGGTGCCGTGCGCCACGCCGGCCGGCAGGTTGCGCAGGATCCAGGAGCGCACCCCGGTGACGGAGATCGCGGTGAAGATCACGCCCATCAGGAACACGGCGCCGAGCGCGACCGCCGGCGACAGGCCCTGCCCCAGCACCAGCCCGAAGGCCATGAATGCGGTCAGCGAGATGGCGCAGCCGATGGCGATCGGCAGCTTGGCCCACAGGCCCATCAGCAGGGAGCCGAAGGCGGTGGTCAGGCAGACCGCGACAAAGACCGCGCTGGTGTCGAAGCCGGCCTTGCCCAGCATGCCGGGCACGACAAAGACGGCGTAGACCATCGCCATGAAGGTGGTCACCCCGGCAATCACTTCCTTGCGCTGGGTGCTGCCGCGCGCGGTGATCTCGAAGAACGCGTCGAGCCGGCTCCGGACTTCGGGGACTTGGGGGCGTGCGGCATCGGCTTCCGTCGCGGGCGACGGATAGGGCTGTTCGATCATGATGAGCTGTCTCCTTGCGGGCGCTGCAACGTCCGTCGTACGGACTGTCGTCAGGCTTGTCTCACGTGGTTCTGGTCTGGGCTGGAGGCGCAAACCTGGCCAACCCGCTGTTATCGGTGTGCCGCTTGTCGGTGCCTCTGCGGGCGCGATCCGGGCAAGGCTGAAGGCTAGGTGACCACGCGCCATGCATCATCACCGGCAGACAATGCGCGGCATGTGCATCGAGGAATATCGAATGTGACGATTGAGCGCCTTTGATTGACGGATTGGCATCGGGTAGCGCTTGCGGCAGGTGGCCATTATCACGCACCCCATATACGGCCTATAGGTACAGACCCGCATGATTCAGGCGCAACTTCTCTATACTAGGGATAATCCTTAACTGCCTCCCGAGTCGGGCCGAACCACGGCTGGATGTGCTTCGTGAGGCGTACCAACTTCCATCCCAACCGGAAAGGATATTCGCCATGCAAGTACTCGCCGACACCCTCTATCGCCAGCCAGCCCAAGCCAAGGCATCGAAGCCCGCCGCCCAGCCGGCACGCGATGTTGCCTACTACGCCCGCGTGGGCGGTGGCCAATCGCTGGCCGCGCGGGTGCGCGCTTACTTTGCCCAGGGCTGGACCCTGTACGCAGCCAACGCCCGCGAAGCCGCGCCGATCCGCTGGCTGTAAGCGGGCGCGCTGCCTCAGTACATGCCAGTGCGGGCCATGAACGCGTCCAGCGTCCAGCCGCGCCCGAGCAGCAGCATGCGCGTATGCAGGCCCTCACGCACGGGCGCATCGACGGCTTGGCCCAGCCAGGTCAGCGTCTTGTGGCGCAAGTCCACATAGCCCATCGGGTGATCGGCGGCCAGCGCCTGCCATAGGGCGTTGGCGCCGGCCGACTGGCGCGCCCCGCTCAGCAGGCACAGCCCGCCGTCCAGCGCCCAGCGGTACAGCGCCCGAGCCAGGCCGCGGCGCTGGTAAGCGGGCGCAAACTTTGTGTGTGGCGCCCGTACCCATGGGTCGGCCCGGCGGCCGACCTCGATTAGCCGGTTGAAAACGGTATAACCGGCCAGCCGGCGCTGCATCACATCTTCCACATACACGTAGTACTCGCCATCGGCCTCGCGATAGCGCAGGCGCAGGCCTGGCGTGCCCGCGGGCAGCGCCGGCATCGCATGCAGGCGGTCGCCGGGTTGGCCGATGCGGTCGTGCAGGGCACCCAGCTCGCGTTCGATATCGCCCGGCGCCAGCTCAACGTCGATGCGCAGTTCGAGCGCGCGCGGCAAGGCCGGCGCCGGCAGGCGCAGGGCATGGAAATTCACCATGGCAAGACTCCGCCGGGGCTCAGGGATTGAGGATCAGGTAGAGGGCGGCAAGCGCCACCATGGCGCAGAAGGTATGGCGGTAGAGCGGGGACATGTCTGGCTTTCTCCTGGCTGCATGATCAAGCGGGTGCCGGATGGCATCCGCGACATGGGCCGTGCGGGAAAGCTCAGGACTGGAGGGTGGCGCCCCGAGCTGCCCGCACGGCCAGGAAAAGCACGGCGCGGCGGACCTGGGCGTACGCGTGGAAGCGGTCGGCCAGGTCGATGGCGACGCCCGGGCGCTGCGCCGCGCGCACGCATGCCGCCGGCAGGGCCGGGCGGTTCAGGGTGGCGAAGCGGACAGTGCGAAGCATGGGTGTCGGGGCGCGAAAGCATCGGGGAACATTGCTTATGCCACACTTCGCGCCCAATGTCCAGCCAAGTCACCGGCTTCCGCATTTAACTCCGTTCTACTTCGTAGTCTTTGTGGCCATCGCCGACCTGCCGCCGACAGCTTCGGTCATCCTTCAATTGTGAACACTGTCTACATGTACTAGACTCGGAAGCATCGTTCGCCGGCCTTCTTGCAGGAGCCATGATGACGACTTCCCCCATTCCCGAAACCGATACCGGCCCCGTCAGGCTGCTGGTGGCCACCACCAAGGGCGCCTGGTTCCTGACCAGCGACGCCGCGCGCCGCAGCTGGCAGCTCGAGGGCCCGACATTTCTCGGCCATACCATCCACCATATCGTGCAGGACCCGCGCGACCCGTCGCGCATGCTGATGGCGGCGCGCACCGGCCACCTGGGCCCGACCGTGTTCCGCTCCACCGACGGCGGCCGCAACTGGACCGAAGCCGCGCGACCGCCCGCCTTCGACAAGGCGCCGGAGGGCGAGACCGGCCGCGTCGTCGACCACGTGTTCTGGCTCACGCCCGGCCATGCCAGCGAGCCCGGCACCTGGTACGCCGGCACCTCGCCGCAGGGGCTGTTCCGCAGCGCCGACCATGGCGCGACCTGGGAGCCGGTGTCCGGCTTCAACGACCACCCGAACTGGCGCACCTGGACCGGCGGCGAGCAGGACGGCACGCCCGACGGCCCCAAGATGCATTCCGTGCTGGTCGATCCGCGCGACGCGCGCCACCTGTATATCGGCATGTCCAGCGGCGGCGTGTTCGAGAGCACCGACGGCGGCGCGGACTGGAAGCCGCTGAACCGCGGCAGCCTTGCCACCTTCCTGCCCGATCCCAACCCCGAATACGGCCAGGACCCGCACTGCATGCTGCAGCATCCCGCCGACCCGGACATCCTGTACCAGCAGAACCACTGCGGTATCTACCGCATGGACCGCCGCGAAGGCGTGTGGAAACGCATCGGCGAAGCCATGCCGGCGGAGGTTGGAGATATCGGTTTCCCGATCGTCGCCCACCGCCGTGATCCGCGCACGGTGTGGGTATTTCCGATGGATGGCAGCGACGTCTGGCCGCGCGTCAGCCCGGGTGGCCGCCCCGCGGCCTATGTCACCCGCGATGCTGGCGAGACCTGGCAGCGCCAGGACCGCGGCCTGCCCGCCGAACAAGGCTGGTTCACCGTCAAGCGCCAGGCCATGGCCACCGACGGCCACGCGCCGGTGGGCGTGTACTTCGGCACCACCGGTGGCGAGATCTGGGCCAGTGCCGATGAAGGCGAGGGCTGGCAATGCATCGCCCGCAACCTGCCGCAGGTCTACGCGGTCACCGTGGCGCGCCCTGCCTGAATGCCATCAGCCGACCGGAGAACTTCCATGCAGGTCCGTATCGCGACGCCGCTCTTCTCCTATACCGGACAGCGCGAATACGTCGAAGCCCGTGGCGCCAGCATTGCTGAACTGCTCGACGACCTCGACCGCCAGTTCCCCGGCATGCGCTTTCGCATCGTCGATGAGCAGGGCAAGCTGCGGCCGTATATCCGCGTCTTCGTCAACCGCACGCAGCTGATGCGGCTGGATGCGGCGTTGAAGGAAACCGACGAGGTGCATATCCTGCAGGCGCTGGCGGGCGGCTAAGAACCCGTTTCAGCATGAAAAAGGGGACGCGTTCAAGCCAGGCGCAGCGCAGGCTAGGCGCGGGCCGCCGGCCTTGGTCATTCCAAGGTCAAGGCCCGCAACGACGCATGCGCCGCGCCTGGC
>NZ_JBWKQZ010000050.1:0-37479 GCF_059419025.1 Cupriavidus sp. GW821-FHT07C08 | reverse complement strand
CTATGGCAACGACGAGCAACGACGCATGGCGGCCAACTGGGCGATTTCATGGCAAGGTATTTGCGGAACAGGACACTATCGAGTCAGCTGGCCTTGCGGCGGCGCGTGCGGGTGGCGGGCGGCGCGGGCGTGGCTGGCTCGGCCGCAGCGGGCCTGGCGCGGCTTCGTGCCGGCGGTACTGGCCGGGCCGGCTCCGCACCGGCAATGCGCCGTTCGCGCAGATGCGCCTTGGCGCGCTGCAGGCGGGGGGCGACGGTGTCCGCGCGCGCCAGCGCCACGCCGGCGGCCAGGACGTCGCCCAGCACCAGGTGGCTGATGCGCGAGGTCATCGGCGTGTAGACCTCGCTGTCTTCCTCGACGTCGGAGAACACGCACACGTCGGCCAGCCGCGCCAGCGGCGAGCCGCTGTGCGTGATCGCCAGCACGCTGGCGCCGCTGCTGCGCGCGAGCGTGGCGGCGGTCAGCATGTCCCAGGTGCGGCCGCTGTTGGAGACCAGCACGGCCACGTCGCCACGGGCGAGCAGCGCGGCCGACATGCTGAACACATGCGGGTCGGAATATGCAACCGTCGGCATGCCCAGGCGGAAGAACTTGTGCTGGATATCCAGCGCGACGATGCCGGAGTTGCCGCAGCCGTAGAACTCGATGCGCCGCGCGCCGGCGAGCAGCTGGATGCCATGCTCGATCTGGTCGGCGGAGAGCGCATTGCGCACGCTCATCAGCGTGGCAATGGTGCGGTCGAAGACCTTGCCGGCGATGTCCGCGGGGCGGTCGTCGGCCGCAACGTCCTGGTGCACGAAGGGCGTGCCGCCGCCGACGTTCTGCGCGAACTGCAGCTTGAATTCGCGGAAGCCGTCGTAGCCCAGCGCCGCGCAGAAGCGCGCGATGGTGGGCTGCGACACGCCGGCGCGCTCAGCCAGTTCGGGCATCGACAGCCGGATCACGGCGGCGCCATGCCGGGCGACATAGTCGGCCAGGCGGCGTTCAGAAGGGCGGAGCGTGTCGTAGACGGCTAGGATTCGGTCGCGCATGGCGGCGGGGCGGTAGTGTCGGGGGTTGCGGGTATGTAGAGATTCTACATCGGATGGCGTCGCATCTTGCCCGAAATGGTGCGTCGCCCGCCCTCGGGGTTTGCCCTGATTCCGGGAATTTCTGCGCAATTGTGATGCATGAGCGGGTCGACGGCGCGGTTGCGCTCGGTATAATGGCGGCGATCTGTAGAAAATCTACATGAGATGGCGCGGCATTGCCGCGCTGCCACCCAGCCCACAAGGAACGTCTCCGCCATGCCTTCTGCCGTCCATGCCGAGCTTCTTGCCGTCACCGAGCGCATCGTTGCGCGCAGCCGCGCCAGCCGCGCCGCCTACCTTGCCCGCTGCGAGCGCGCGCAGGCTGAACTGGGGCCGCTGCGCGGCATGTCCTGCGCCAACCTGGCGCACGGCTTTGCCGCACTGCCGGCCAACGACAAGCTGAAGCTGCGCGTTGACCATGCCCCCAACCTGGGCATCGTCACCGCGTACAACGACATGCTGTCGGCGCACCAGCCGTACGAGCGCTACCCCGCCGTGATCCGCGAGGCCGCGCGCGCGGTGGGCGCGGTGGCGCAGGTGGCGGGCGGCGTGCCGGCCATGTGCGACGGCATCACGCAGGGCAACCCGGGCATGGAGCTGTCGCTGTTCTCGCGCGATGCGATTGCCATGGGCACCGCGGTGGCGCTGTCGCACAACACCTTTGATGCGGCGCTGATGCTGGGCGTGTGCGACAAGATCGTGCCGGGCCTGCTGATGGGCGCGCTGCAGTTCGGCCACCTGCCGATGGTGTTCGTGCCGGCGGGGCCGATGGCCAGCGGGCTGCCCAACAAGGAGAAGGCGCGCGTGCGCCAGCTCTACGCCACCGGCCAGGTCGGGCGCGATGCGCTGCTCGAGGCCGAATGCCAGGCCTACCACGGCGCCGGCACCTGCACCTTCTACGGCACTGCCAACAGCAACCAGTTCCTGATGGAAATCATGGGCCTGCACCTGCCGGGCGCGGCCTTCGTGCACCCGGACAGCGGCCTGCGCGATGCGCTGACCGCGGCGGCCGCGCAACGCGCGATCGCCCTGCGCGCGCGCGGCGACGAATACCTGCCGCTGGCGCGCATCGTTGACGAACGCGCTATCGCCAACGCCATGGTCGGCCTGCTGGCGACCGGCGGCTCCACCAACCACACCATCCACCTGGTGGCGATGGCGCGTGCCGCGGGCATCGTCATCGACTGGAATGATTTCGACCTGCTGTCACGCATCACGCCGCTGCTGGCGCGCGTCTACCCGAATGGCTCGGCCGATGTGAACCACTTTCATGCCGCGGGCGGCGCCGGCTTCGTCATCCGCGAACTGCTGCAGGCCGGTCTGCTGCACGAGGACGTGCAGACCGTGGCCGGCCCCGGGCTGGCCCGCTATGCGCAGGAGCCGGTGATGACCGACGGCGTGCTGCGCTGGCGCGACGGCGCGGCGCACAGCGGCGACGCGCAGGTGCTGGCGACGGCCGCGGAGCCGTTCTCGGCCGAGGGCGGGTTGCGGCTGATGCAGGGCAACCTGGGCCGCGGCGTGATCAAGGTCTCGGCGGTGGCGCCGGAGCACCGCGTGGTCGAAGCCCCGGTGCGGGTATTCGATGCGCAGGAGGCGCTGCAGGCGGCCTTCGATGCGGGCGAGCTGACCGGCGACCTGGTCGCGGTGGTGCGTTTCCAGGGGCCGAACGCCAACGGCATGCCCGAGCTGCACCGCCTGACTCCGGTGCTGGGCGCGCTGCAGGACGCCGGCCACAAGGTGGCGCTGGTGACCGACGGCCGCATGTCCGGCGCGTCGGGCAAGGTGCCGGCGGTGATCCACGTCGGCCCCGAGGCGCTGGCCGGCGGCGCGCTGGCGCGCGTGCGCGATGGCGACCGCATCCGTGTCGATGCCGTTGCCGGCACGCTGCAGTGGCTGGGCGACGAAGGCGAATTCGCGGCGCGCGAGCTGGCCGCGGCCCCGGACGACGATTTCGCGCAATTCAGCCTGGGGCGCGGCCTGTTCGGCCTGTTCCGGCGGCACGCGCGCATCGCGGAAGAGGGCGGCAGCGCACTTGACCTGTCCGAGGCGGATGCCGAGGCCGGCGCAGGCGGGCGCCAACGTACCGCAGCGGCGCAAACCGTCGCACAATAGCCAGGCCTGAGGCCGATTTCCCCCTGGAGTTTCCTGCGGGGCGGCAGCGCCCCCGGGCGTCCTTGCGCCGCCGCAAGGACGCCCAGCTGGACCGACAAGGACAGACAAGGATGGCGACACCATCCGATACCAAGACCGACGGAGCAGACATGATCTATATCCTGATGGGCGTTTCCGGCAGCGGCAAGACCACGGTCGGCCAGGCGCTGGCGCAGCGCCTGGGCTGCGGCTTCCATGACGCCGATGCATTCCATAGCGACGCCAACAAGGCCAAGATGCACGCGGGCATCCCGCTGACCGACGAAGACCGCTGGCCGTGGCTGGCGGCCATGCGCGCCGCCATCGACGCGGCCCGGGCCGAAGGCCGCACCCATGTGTTCACCTGCTCGGCACTGCGCCAGGCCTACCGCGACCGGCTGACCCCGCCCGACGGCGGCGTGACCTTCGTCTTCATGAAGGGCGACGCATCGCTGATCGGCGCGCGCCTGTCTGCGCGCACGGAACACTTCTTCAACCCCGACCTGCTGCAAAGCCAGTTCGATACGCTGGAAGAGCCCAGCGACGCGCTGGTGCTCGACATCCGCCAGTCGCCCGAGGCGCTGGTCGCCACCATCCTGCAGGCCACGGTGCCGCAGGGCGCCGGCGCGGCGCGCTGACCGGCTGACCGCGCCGGCCGTTCCGGCCGTTCCGTTCCCGCGCAGCCCGCAAGCGGCCGCCAGCCTGGCTGGCGGCCGTTTTTGCGTGCGCTGGCAGACATCTTGCTAGTTCACTTTCCGTGCCGGCCGGCATCCGCCAGCTTGCGGGATTCGCCGGTACGGGTATGCTGAAAGGGCCAGTGACTCGACAGTATCGCCGTGAGCGCCCCGAGCGGGCAGGCGCGGCGGGCTGGGGACAGGAAAGCCAGGGCAAAACCAGGGCAGCCGGTAGCGACCACGAAGTCGCAGTGAAGCGGTAGCACCGGAAGCCCGCGACATGGAGGAACGGCCATCATGGCGGGGCGGTATTTCGACGAGATGCTGGACTGGCGCACGGACGGGGCGCAATTGGTCATCCAGGCGGGGCAGGCAATGCCCGAAGGCGCGGTGCGCCCGCATTACCGGCATTTCGCTGACTGGCTGGCGCGGCAGTCTGAAAGCACGATGGGCAACAAGCGCGCCGAGGCCGACCTGATCTTCCGGCGCGTGGGCATTACCTTTGCCGTCTACGGCGACAAGGATGAAGCCAACAGCGGCACCGAACGCACCATTCCGTTCGACGTGATCCCGCGCATCTTCCCGGCCAGCGAATGGGCGCTGCTGGAAAAGGGCCTGCGCCAGCGCGTGGCCGCGCTCAACCGCTTTGTCCACGATATCTACCACGGCCAGGACATCATCCGCGCCGGCGTGATCCCACCCGACCAGATCTACAACAACGCCCAGTACCGGCCCGAGATGCTCGGCGTCAACGTGCCGCACGACATCTATGCGCACGTGGCCGGCATCGACGTGGTGCGCGCCGGCGAGGGCGAGTTCTACGTGCTGGAAGACAACCTGCGCGTGCCCTCGGGCGTGTCGTACATGCTGGAAAACCGCAAGATGATGATGCGGTTGTTCCCGGACCTGTTCGCGCGCAACCGCGTGGCGCCGGTGGCCCACTATCCTGACCTGTTGCTCGACATGCTGCGCGGGGTGTCGCCGCAGGCCATTGCCGATCCCACCGTGGTGGTGCTGACGCCGGGCATGTACAACTCGGCGTACTTCGAGCATGCCTTCCTGGCGCAGCAGATGGGCGTGGAGCTGGTCGAAGGCAGCGATCTCTTCGTCGAGGACGACCACCTGTTCATGCGCACCACGCAGGGCCCGCAGCGCATCGACGTGATCTACCGCCGCGTCGACGACGACTTCCTCGACCCGCTGGTGTTCCGCCACGATTCCTCGCTGGGCGCGGCCGGCCTGCTGTCGGTCTACCGCGCCGGCAACGTGACCATCTGCAATGCCATCGGCACGGGCGTGGCCGACGACAAGTCGATCTATCCGTACGTGCCCGACATGATCCGCTTCTACCTGGGCGAAGAGGCGATCCTCAGCAACGTGCCGACCTATATGTGCCGGCGCCCGGACGACCTGCAGTACGTGCTGGACCATATGGAAGAGCTGGTGGTCAAGGAGACCCACGGCGCCGGCGGCTACGGCATGCTGGTCGGCCCGGCCGCCACGCGGGCCGAGATCGATGCCTTCCGCGAGGTGGTGAAGGCGCGCCCGGAGCAGTACATCGCGCAGCCGACGCTGGCGCTGTCGACCTGCCCGACCTATGTGGAGTCGGGCATCGCGCCGCGCCATATCGACCTGCGCCCGTTCGTGCTGTCGGGCAAGGAGGTGCGCATGGTGCCAGGCGGCCTGACCCGCGTGGCGCTGCGCGAAGGCTCGCTGGTGGTGAATTCCTCGCAAGGGGGTGGCACCAAGGACACCTGGGTGCTGGAACGATGAACGCGAACCACTTGATGACCGCCGCAATGACCGCCATGGCGACCGCCGCCACGCCAGGAGAGCCCGCATGCTGAGCCGCACCGCCGACCACCTGTTCTGGATGGCCCGCTACACCGAGCGCGCGGAGAACACCGCGCGCATGCTCGACGTCAACTACCAGACCTCGCTCCTGCCGCAATCGGCCGAGGTGGCCGAGCAGGGCTGGTGGGCCATGCTCGATATCTCCGAGCTGACCGACGTCTTCGACCACAAGTACGGGCTGCTGTCGCGCGACGATGTGATCGACTTCATGGTGCGCGACATGACCAACGCCTCGTCCATCATGAGCTGCCTGCGCGCGGCGCGCGAGAACGCGCGCGCGGTGCGCGGCTCGCTGACCACCGAGGTCTGGGAGACCGTCAACACCACCTGGCTGGAGGTGCAGCGCCTGATCGCCGACGGCGTGCTGAAGGAAGACCCGTCGCGCTTCTTCGAGTGGGTCAAGTTCCGCTCGCACCTGGCGCGCGGGGTGCAGTTCGGCACCATGCTCAAGGACGATGCCTTCCACTTCATGCGGCTGGGCACGTTCCTGGAGCGCGCCGACAACACCGCGCGGATCCTCGACGTCAAGTTCCAGGCATCGGGCAGCGACGAGAGCGATGCCAACCGCGATCAGAACGATTTCTATCACTGGGCCGCGGTGCTGCGCTCGGTATCGGGCTTCGAGGTCTACCGCAAGGTCTATCGCGCGGTCATCACGCCGCAGCGCGTGGCCGAGCTGCTGATCCTGCGGCCCGACATGCCGCGCTCGCTGGTGTCGAGCATGGACGAGGTGGTGGCCATCCTGCACACGGTGCGCAACCAGCAATCGGCGGAAACCGAGCGTCAGGCTGGTAAACTCCACGCCGACCTGAAGTACGCGCGCATCGACGACATTTTCGCTGTCGGCCTGCACGCGTACCTGACCAGCTTCCTGGAGCGCATCGGCGATCTCGGCAATGGCATCAGCCGGGACTTCCTCGTGCCGCTGCTGGCTGCCTGAGATGGGCCGCCGGCAGCCTCCATGTGCCGCCGCCGCGCCCTGATACCGTGAAATACAAGATCCACCACCATACTGTTTACCGCTACGCCGAGCCGGTGCGCCGCAGCGTGCACGAAGTGCGGCTCGAGCCGCGTTCGGGCCCGCTGCAGACCGTGCACCGCTGGCAACTGGTCGCGCCTGGCAATCCGTCAGCGGCGCATGACGGCTTCGGCAACATCGTGCACAACTTCACGGTGGCCGGACCGACCAGCACCATCTCGCTCGAAGCCAGCGGGGAGGTGGAGGTGCTGCCGCCGCATGGCGACCTCGACCGGGACGGCCACCATGCGTTCTGCGACGCACCGCCCCCCGGCGAAGCGCGGGTGTCGCCGCTGTACTTCCTCGGCAGCACGCCGCTGACCTCGGCTCCGCCAGAGATGCAGGCGTTTGCCGCACCGTTCCTGGCGGCCGGGCACGAGATTCCGGCGCTGCTGGCGCTGGCCCAGGGGATTGCGGAGCGGGTGCGCTACAAGCCCAACACCACTGACGTCGGCACCTCGGCGGCCGAGGCCTTCAACCTGGGCAGCGGCGTGTGCCAGGACCAGGCGCAGGTGATGGTGGCGGCGTGCCGGGCGCTCGGTATCCCGGCACGCTATGTGAGCGGATACTTCTACGATCCGGCCGCGATCGAGATGGCCAGCCATGCCTGGGCCGACGTATGCCTGGACCCGGCGCGCGAGGTGTGGTGCAGCGTCGACATCACCCACGGCTGCCTGACCGACGAGCGCCATATACGCCTCGCGGTGGGGCGCGATTACGCGTCGGCTGCACCAGTCAGGGGCATCCTGGAAGGGGGTTCCGGCGAGACGCTTGAAGTCGATGTGAGCATCACGCCGCTTTTTACCTGATTAGGTGCCTGATTCCAGACAGGGCGCGGTGCCGCGGCACCGGCGCTAGAATCCGGGGTATGCAGGCCATCGGCTGGCCACTTCCGGCCGCCGCGAAGCACACCAAAACAAGACCATGACTTACTGTGTAGCCATGCGGCTGGATGCCGGCCTGGTATTCCTGTCCGATTCCCGCACCAATGCGGGGGTAGATGCCATCTCCACGTCGCGCAAGATGACGGTGTTCGAAGAACCCGGCGACCGCGTGATGGTGCTGATGACCGCCGGCAACCTGGCGATCAGCCAGTCGGTGCGCCAGATCCTGGCCGAGAACCATGACGAGAAGCACTCGCTGTGGACCGCTCGCGACATGTTCGAGGCCGCTTCCATCGTCGGCGAGGCGGTGCGCCAGGTGCACAAGCGCGACGCGCATGCGCTGCGCGATGCCGGCATCGAATTCAATGTCAGCCTGATCTTCGGTGGCCAGGTGCGCGGCGAGCGGGTGCGCCTGTTCAACATCTACGCGGCGGGCAATTTTGTCGAGGCCACGCCCGAGAACTGCTACTTCCAGATCGGCGAGGCCAAGTACGGCAAGCCCATCATCGACCGCGTGGTGCATCCGTCGCTGCCGCTGGATGAGGGCGCCAAGTGCGCGCTGATCTCGATGGACTCGACGCTCAAGTCCAATATCTCGGTGGGCCTGCCGCTGGACCTGCTGGTCTATGAGGCCGATTCGCTATGCGTGTCGCGCTTCGTCAATATCGATGAGCGCAACGCCTATTTCCGCATGATCCGCGACACCTGGGGCCAGCGCCTGCGCCAGGTCTTCGGCGAGATCCACAACCCGGACTGGAAGGCCGGCGCGGCGGCGGAGTTTCCGCTGACGCGCACTGGCGAAACCGACTGCTGGGGCCAGCCGGTGCGCGCCAAGCGCAATCCGTCGCGTACCCAGGACTGAGGGGCGGGCGAGGAAGCAAGCGATGCGCGAGATCATTCATTTTTCCCATGCCAACGGCTTTCCGGTGACCACCTACCGCAAGCTGTTCGGCGAACTGGACGGCGACTTCGAATTCCGCGCCGTGGACCGCTACGGGCACAAGCCCGAATTCCCGGTGACGCGCGGCTGGCCGCACCTGGTGGAGGAACTGCTCGGCGAGATCGACCGCCAGTACCGCGAGCCGGTGTGGCTGGTGGGCCATTCGCTGGGCGGCTTCCTGTCGCTGATGGCGGCGCTGCGGCGCCCGGAGCGCGTGCGCGGCGTGGTGATGCTGGATTCGCCGATCATTGCCGGCTGGCGCGCGTCGCTGCTGAAGACCGCCCAGATGTTCGGCATGGACGAAAAGCCCGGCCCGGCGGCGGTGACCAAAAACCGGCGCACCCACTGGCCGGACGCCGAGGCGGTCTGGGAACACTTCCGCGCCAAGCCCAACTTCGCGGTATGGGACCAGGAAGTGCTGCGCGACTACGCCATCCACGGCACCGAGCCGACCGGCAAGGACAACGAGCGGCGGCTGCGCTTTGACCGCGAGGTCGAATACTGGATCTACCGCACGCTGCCGACCGGTCTGGGGCGCAAGGTGGCGCGCGGCGCGCCGGTGCCGGTCGGTTTTGTCGCCGGCACGCGTTCGCGCGAGGTGCGCCAGTGCGGGCTGGGTGCCACCCGCAAGCTGGTCGGCCCGAACCTGCGCTTTATCGAAGGCGGCCATCTGTACCCGATGGAGCGGCCGCAGGAGACGGCGCAGCTGGTGCGCGACCTGATCGGCGCGATGCGCCGCGAGGGGCGCTGAGGCGGGTGTTGCGGCGCATGCGCCGCAACACGCCGGAAAACCCTGTTGCAGCCCCGCCGAGGAGGGGTGCTGTCACAATTTCCGGGTCGGCGGGAATCGGGCTCTCATGTATAATCCCGATTTCCCCGGCAAGCTCGGTTTATGACCAAATTCGTCTTCGTCACCGGTGGCGTCGTCTCTTCTCTCGGCAAGGGCATCGCTGCTGCCTCGCTCGCGGCCATTCTTGAGTCGCGCGGCCTCAAAGTCACCCTCCTCAAGCTAGATCCCTACATCAACGTCGATCCCGGCACGATGAGCCCTTTCCAGCATGGCGAGGTGTTTGTCACGGAAGACGGTGCTGAAACCGACCTCGATCTCGGCCACTACGAGCGTTTCGTCTCGGCCAAGATGCGCAAGTCGAACAACTTCACCACGGGCCAGATCTACGAATCGGTGATCCGCAAGGAGCGCCGCGGCGAATACCTGGGCAAGACCGTGCAGGTGATCCCACATATCACCAACGAGATCCAGGCCTTCGTCGAGAGGGGCGCCGCGGCGTCGCACGACGGCAAGGCCGACGTGGCGCTGGTGGAAATCGGCGGCACCGTGGGTGACATCGAATCGCTGCCGTTCCTGGAAGCCGCGCGCCAGATGAGCCTGCGCATGGGCCGCAACCACTGCGCCTTCGTGCACCTGACGCTGGTGCCGTTCATTGCCAGCGCCGGCGAGCTCAAGACCAAGCCGACCCAGCACTCGGTGCAGAAGCTGCGTGAAATCGGCATCTCGCCGACCGCGCTGCTGTGCCGCGCCGACCGCCCGATCCCGGACGACGAGCGCGCCAAGATTTCGCTGTTCGCCAATATCCCGCAAGACGCCGTGATTTCGGTGTGGGATGCGGACAGCATCTACAAGATCCCGCAGATGCTCAACGAGCAGGGCCTGGACCGCCTGATCTGCGAGGAACTGCGCCTGGATCCCAAGCCCGCCGACCTGTCGATGTGGCAGAAGCTGGTCAACGCCCAGGAAAATCCCGAGCACGAGATCACCATCGGCATGGTCGGCAAGTACGTCGACCTGACCGAGTCGTACAAGTCGCTGATCGAAGCCCTGCGCCACGCCGGCATGCACACCGCCACGCGCGTCAACATCGAGTACATCGATTCCGAGGAACTGGAATCGGGCCACCTCGAAGTGCTGGCCCCGCTGGATGCCATCCTGGTGCCGGGCGGCTTCGGCAAGCGCGGCACGGAAGGCAAGATCCGCGCGATCCAGTACGCCCGCGAGAACAAGATCCCGTACCTGGGCATCTGCCTGGGCATGCAGCTGGCCGTGATCGAGTTTGCCCGCCACCTGGCCGGCATGACCGATGCCAACTCGACCGAGTTCAACCTGGAAACCGAGCACCCGGTGGTCGCGCTGATCACCGAGTGGGTGGACCGCGAAGGCAAGGTCGAGCAGCGCTCGGCCGATTCCGACCTGGGCGGCACCATGCGCCTGGGCGCCCAGCGCGTGCCGGTCAAGGAAGGCACCAAGGCAGCGACGATCTACGGCGCCGAGGTCAATGAACGCCACCGTCACCGCTACGAGGTCAACAACCACTACGTGCCGACGCTGGAAAAGGCCGGCATGGTGATCTCGGCGCGCACGCCGACCGAGAACCTGCCGGAAATGATGGAGCTTTCCGAGTCGATGCACCCCTGGTTCGTCGGCGTGCAGTTCCACCCGGAATTCACCTCGACGCCGCGCGACGGCCACCCGCTGTTCAAGGCCTACGTCGAAGCCGCGCTGGCCAGCCAGCAGCGCAAGGGCGCGTAAGCCCCGGCGGCAAGCAGGAGAGACAGTCATGAAACTCTGTGGATTCGAGGCCGGCCTCGACAAGCCGTTCTTCCTGATCGCAGGTCCGTGCGTGATCGAGTCGGAGCAGATGGCGCTGGATACGGCCGGCGAGCTCAAGGCCATCACCGCTGAACTGGGCATTCCGTTCATCTACAAGTCGTCGTTCGACAAGGCCAACCGGTCTTCGGGCAAATCGTTCCGCGGCCTGGGGATGGAAAAGGGCCTGGAGATCCTGGCGACGGTCAAACGCGAGATCGGCGTGCCGGTGCTGACCGACATCCACGAGATCGACGAGATCAAGCCCGTCGCCGCCGTGGTGGACGTGCTGCAGACGCCGGCATTCCTGTGCCGCCAGACTGATTTCATCCGTGCCTGCGCCCAGAGCGGCAAGCCGGTGAACATCAAGAAGGGCCAGTTCCTGGCGCCGCATGACATGAAGAACGTGATCGACAAGGCGCGCGACGCCGCGCGCGAAGCCGGTCTGCCCGATGACGTCTTCATGGCCTGCGAGCGTGGTGTCTCGTTCGGCTACAACAACCTGGTGTCCGACATGCGCTCGCTGGCGATTATGCGCGAGACCGGTGCTCCGGTGGTGTTCGACGCCACCCACTCGGTGCAGCTGCCGGGCGGCCAGGGCACCAGCTCGGGCGGCCAGCGCGAGTTCGTGCCGGTGCTGTCGCGCGCCGCCGTCGCCACCGGCGTGGCGGGCCTGTTCATGGAAACGCACCCGGACCCGAGCAAGGCCATGTCCGATGGCCCCAACGCGGTGCCGCTGTCGCGCATGAAGGAACTGCTGGCCGTGCTCAAGGACCTGGACACGCTGGTCAAGCGTGCCGGCTTCCTGGAAGACAATTTCGGTTGGCCGGCCTGCGCCTGAGCAGGCCCGGTTTTGTCACCACCGCAATGCCGGTGGTGACAAACCATATCGAAAGACAATACAAAAAATAGGGAGATATTCCATGGCCGCGGGCTATATCATCGCCTACGTCGACGTGACCGACCCCCAGCAGTACGAAGAGTACAAAGTGCTTTCGAGCAAGGCCATGCAGATTCATGGCGCCGAAGTACTGGTGCGCGGCGGCAAGACCGAGCCGCTGGAGGGCGAGTGGGCGCCGACCCGCGTCGTGGTGCTGAAATTCCCCAGCTATGAAGCCGCCAAGTCGTTCCACGACGGCGAAGCCTATCGCGCCGCCCGCAAGGCGCGCGAGCACGCGGCAAAGATGAACATGATCGTGGTGGAAGGCGCTGCCTGAGGGTTGTCAGGCAGTTTGACATGCGCCGGACACGGGCACAGGTTGAAGTAATCAGCAGCAGCAAGAATCAACAGTCAGAGAGGAATTCATGAGTGCAATCGTAGATATCATCGGTCGCGAGGTTCTCGACTCGCGCGGCAACCCCACCGTCGAATGCGACGTGCTGCTGGAATCCGGCGTGATGGGCCGCGCAGCGGTGCCGTCGGGTGCGTCGACCGGCTCGCGCGAAGCCATCGAACTGCGTGACGGCGACAAGGCGCGCTACCTGGGCAAGGGCGTGCTGAAGGCCGTCGAGCACATCAACACCGAAATCTCCGAAGCCATCATGGGCCTGGATGCCTCCGAGCAGGCCTTCCTGGACCGCACCCTGATCGACCTCGACGGCACCGAGAACAAGGGCCGCCTGGGCGCCAACGCCATGCTGGCCGTGTCGATGGCCGTGGCCAAGGCCGCCGCTGAAGAAGCCGGCCTGCCGCTGTACCGCTACTTCGGCGGTTCGGGCGCGATGCAGCTGCCGGTGCCGATGATGAACATCGTCAACGGCGGCGCGCACGCCAACAACAGCCTGGACATCCAGGAATTCATGATCATGCCGGTGTCGCAGACCAGCTTCCGCGAAGCCCTGCGCTGCGGCGCCGAGATCTTCCACGCGCTGAAGAAGATCCTGGCCGACAAGGGCATGTCCACCGCGGTCGGCGACGAGGGCGGCTTCGCCCCCAACTTCTCGTCCAACGAGGAATGCCTGAACACCGTGGTGCAGGCCATCGAGAAGGCCGGCTACCGCGCCGGTGAAGACGTGCTGCTGGCGCTGGACTGTGCCGCCAGCGAGTTCTACCACGAAGGCGAGGGCGTGTACCAGCTGGAGGGCGAAGGCCTGAAGCTGTCGTCGACGCAGTTTGCCGACTACCTGGCCAACCTGTGCGACAAGTTCCCGATCGTGTCGATCGAGGACGGCATGGCCGAAGGCGACTGGGATGGCTGGAAGACGCTGACCGAGAAGCTGGGCACGCGCGTGCAGCTGGTGGGCGACGACCTGTTCGTCACCAACACCAAGATCCTGAAGGAAGGCATCGAGAAGGGCATCGGCAACTCGATCCTGATCAAGATCAACCAGATCGGCACCCTGACCGAAACCTTCGCCGCCATCGAGATGGCCAAGCGCGCCGGCTACACCGCCGTGATCTCGCACCGCTCGGGCGAGACCGAAGACAGCACCATCGCCGACATCGCCGTGGGCACCAACGCCGGCCAGATCAAGACCGGCTCGCTGTCGCGCTCGGACCGCATGGCCAAGTACAACCAGCTGCTGCGCATCGAGGAAGACCTGGGCGATATCGCCAGCTACCCGGGCAAGGGCGCGTTCTACAACCTGCGCTGACACCTTGCCCCGTCGTTCCCGCTCGCGCGGGAGCGGCAGCAAGCGGATGGAATGGCGGCGGCCGGGATTCCCTGGCCGCCGCCGTTTTTGTATCGAAATCTGCCTGGCAATTGCCTTATAGGCTGAGTTCGCAGATCATTGTGCGGAATTTCCTGTCCGCCATCTTTCATGCGCCTGATCTCGCTGCTGTTGTTCGTGCTGCTGCTTGCCATCCAGTACCCACTCTGGCTGGGCAAGGGCGGATGGCTGCGCGTGTGGGACCTGAACCGGCAGCTGACCGAGCAGGGCACCCGCACCCAGACGCTCAAGCTGCGCAACGCCAAGCTGGAAGGCGAAGTCGCCGACCTGCAGGACGGCACCGGCGCGATCGAGGAACGTGCCCGCTATGAGCTGGGCATGGTGAGGGAAGGCGAGGTCTTCGTGCAGTTTGTCGCGCCGGCGCCCAAGGTCAGCGCCACGCCGCCGTTGCCGCCGCCGCCGAATTCGGTCGCCGGCAGAGGCGGCCACTAAGAGGCGTCTTGCTTCTCGCTGTCGTCACCACCAGCCGTACGGATAACCGCCCCAGCCCCAGCCGGGCATGCCGACGCTGACGCCGCCGCCCCAGTGGCCGCCACCCCATCCCCCGTAATACAGGTTCCAGCTGGTGTTCGGATAGCCATAGGCCGCGCGCGCCGCCGCGGCCTGCTGGTCGAGCGCGATCGCGGCGGCCTGCTCGCGCAGTATCTGCTGGTTCAGCGTGTCGAGCTTCTGCTTGTCGTCGGCCGTCAGCGGCGCTGGCGGGATGGCGTTGGGCGCCAGCCGCGCCGTGGGCGGCGAGCCGTTGACGTCGCGCGGCAGCTCTGCGCAGCCGGCGGCCAGCAGCAGTGCGCCGGTCGCGGCGCAGGCGGCAATGCCGCGCAGCACGGCCGGCACGATGGCGGGAGATTCAGGCAGGGAGGGGGTGGCTCGGGCGGACATGGCTGTACTCAGGCTCGCTTGCGGCAGCTGGATGCTGCCATCGTACAGCCGTTGGACCGGACGGCAAGGCGGTTGTTTCCGCCGTGCCGCCCCGCGCCTGCCGCTCAGTGGTGCTGGTGCGCGCCGGCACCGGCGCCGGTGGCGATATGGGTGGCCGAGAACAGCTGGGCGCAGTCGACCGGATCAAACTCATAGCGCAGGCCGCAGAAGTCGCAGTGGATCTCGACCTGGCCGCGCTCGGCGATGATGCCTTCGATCTCTTCCTGGCCCAGCGACTGCAGCATGCCTGCCACCTTGGGGCGCGAGCAGGAGCAATGGAAATGCGGCGTCAGCGGCTCAAACACGCGCAGGCCGGCGGCCTGCAGGTCTTCCCAGAACAGGCGGCGCAGCAGGGTGTCGGGGGTCTCGGCCAGCAGTTCGTCGGCCTTGAGCGTGGCACCCAGCTGCACGGCGCGGTCCCAGGTGTCCAGGTCCTGCGCGCGGGCATGGCTGGCCAGCGGCGCGCCGGTCTCGCCGACTTCCGCGGTGCCGCCGTAGGCCGGCAGCTTCTGCAGCAGCATGCCGGCGGCGACGTGGTCGTCCGCCGCCAGCCACAGGCGCGTGTCGAGCTGCTCGGACGCCTGCATGTAGTGCTCCAGCACGGCGCTGATCGAGGCCAGCGGGCCATGCGCGTCGGCCAGCGGCACGATGCCCTGGTACGCCTGCTGGCCTGGCAGCTTGTCCTTCGGGTCCAGCGTGATGGCAAAGCGGCCGTGGCCGTGAGCGTTGACCATCTGCGCCAGCGTGGCGTCGTCGGCGATGTGCGCGTCCTCGGCCAGCTTGGCGGTGGCGCGCATCGACAGGTCGGACAGGCATTCCACCACCAGCATGCGCACCGGGCCGTCGCCGTGCAGCTGCATCACCAGCGCCCCGTTGAACTTCAAGTTGGCCGACAGCAGCGCCGCGGCGGCCATCATCTCGCCCAGCAGCCGGCGCACCGGTGCGGGGTAGCTGTGGCGGCCCAGCACTTCTTGCCAGGTGGCCTCCATGCGCACCAGCTCGCCGCGCACGGGAGCCGCGTCGAACAGGAACTTCTGCAGGGTGTCGGGGGTGGTGGTATCGGTCACAATAATCTGTCGATGATTCGGTAAGTGCCGCCGCGGTCGTCAGCCGATCCGCTTGAGCTGTTGCTTGTACATGGCCTGCCGGGTGGCGTAGGTCTCGGCGTTGCGGTACAGGTTGGCGACGTCGGCGTCGGTCAGCTGGCGCACCACCTTGGCCGGCGCGCCCAGGATCAGCGAGCGGTCCGGGAAGACCTTGCCTTCGGTCACCACGGCACCGGCGCCGACCAGGCATTCCTTGCCGATCACGGCGCGGTTCAGCACCACGGCCTGGATCCCGATCAGCGAGCCTTCGCCCACGGTGCAGCCATGCAGCATGGCCTGGTGGCCGATCGAGACCTTGTCGCCCAGGGTCAGCGGGCAGCCCGGGTCGGTATGCAGCACCGAGCCTTCCTGGATGTTGGTGTCCTCGCCCACCACGATCGGTTCATTGTCGCCCCGGATCACGACACCGGGCCAGGCGCTGGCGCGGGACTTGAGGGTCACGTTGCCGATGACGGTGGCTTCGGGGGCCACGTAGGCATCGCTGTCGATATTGGGCTTGATGTCGCCGAGCTGGTAAAGCGCCATGAGGTCTCCTGCACGAAAGGCTTTTGTTGAAGTGGGGGTTGCCGCCGGACTTTAAAGGGCCGGGGTGGGGTGCGGGCGCGCGGCGCCAAGGCGATTGCGCGGGGCAGTCGGGCACCGGCCAGGCCCTACAATGGCGGCAGACCCGGATTTTACGCTCATGCCAGAAAAAACACCCGCCGCCGCCTTGCCTGAACCGTCACTTTCGCCGCGTCACCAGGCGCTGGCGGTGCTGTGCATGACGGATCCCCGTGAAAAGTCCGTGGCGGCGCGGGCACTTTACCGCCATGTGACGACATTGCCGGACGAGGCGCTTGCCGCCGGCGAGGCGATCCAGGCCGATGCCGGCCAGGCCATCCCCGGCCGCCCCGCGCGGCCGCCGCTGGTGGCGCCGCAGGGCGTCGAGCGGCGCCGCTCGCTGCATACCCCGGCCGGGCGCGCGGCGATGATCCATGCGCTGTGCCATATCGAGTTCAATGCCATCAACCTGGCGCTGGACGCGGCCTGGCGCTTCGCCGGCATGCCGCCCGGCTACTACCGCGACTGGCTGCGCGTGGCCGATGAAGAGGCGTACCACTTCACGCTGCTGGCCGACCACCTTGGCACGCTGGGCGCGGCCTACGGCGACTTCCCTGCCCACAACAGCCTGTGGGAGATGACCGACAAGACCGCCGGCGACGTGCTCGCGCGCATGGCACTGGTGCCGCGCACGCTGGAGGCGCGCGGGCTCGATGCCTCGCCGCCGGTGCGCGCCAGGCTGGCCGGCGCCGGCGACCACGCCGCCGCGGCCATCATCGACATCATCCTGCGCGACGAGGTCGGCCACGTCGCCATCGGCAACCACTGGTACCGCTGGCTGTGCGCGCAGCGCGGCCTGGACCCCGTTGCCACCTACGCGCAGCTGGCCGGGCAGTACCGCGCGCCGAAGCTGCGCGGGCCGTTCAATCTCGAGGCGCGGCGCGCGGCGGGCTTCGATGAAAAGGAACTGGCCTGGCTGGAGGCATCGGCCGGTTAGGCCTGCCGTCCTGTACCTCAGCCGCGCGGTGGAAAGCCATGCCTGCGCGCCGACCAGACCGCCAGCCAGGTGGCGGCGAGCAGGGCAGCCAGCACGGGCGGGAATGCGCCGATCCCCAAGCCATCGAGCAGCAGCCCGCCAATGACGCCGCCGCCGGCGATGGCAATATTCCAGGCCGTGACCAGCATCGACTGGGCCACGTCCGCGGATTTGCCGGCGGTCTTCGCCAGCGCCGTCTGGAACAGCGTGGAAACGCCGCCGAAGCCCAGGCCCCAGATCGCGGCCGCGGCATAGACCACGGCCGGGTGCCCGCCCCCGGCCCCAAGCGCCAGCACCGCAAGCCCGAACAGCAGCGTGCTGGCCAGCGTCAGCGCCCGCAGCCACTGGTCGATCAGCACGCCGGTGATCCAGATGCCGGCGAGCGAGGCCACGCCGAACACGAACAGGACCAGATCAAGCCGTGCCCCGGCGTTGCCGGCCCGCAGGAACGGCGCAATATAGGTGTAGAGGATGTTGTGCGCCAGCACGAAGGCGAGCGTCACGAACAGCACGGGACGCACGCCCGGCACGGTGAACACGCGCGCGATCGGCAGCTGCTGGCCGGCGGGCTGGCCGGCAAAATCCGGCACGCTGGCCAGCACCCAGGCAACCAGGCCCAGCGTCAGCACGCTGATGATGCCGAAACACGCACGCCAGCCCATGAGGGCACCGAGGAAGGTCCCGGATGGCACGCCCAGCGACAAGGCCAGGGGGATGCCAACCATCGCGACAGCAATGGCCCGACCCTTGAGGTGATCGGGAACCATGCGCGCGGCATAGCCAGCCAGCAGCGCCCACAGCAGGCCGGCCGAGATTCCCGCAAGAAAGCGCGCCGCCATCGTCAGGACATAGTTGCCGGACCAGGCCGTCACGGCGTTGGCGACGGCAAAGCCCGCGATGGCAAGCAGCAGCAGCGGCCGTCGCCGCAGCCCTTGCGTGGCTGCCGTCAGCGGCATGGCGGCCACCAGTGAACCGAAGGCGTAGATGGTGACGAGCTGGCCGGCAAGCGGCTCGGAGATGGCAAGGCCCGCGCCGATCTGCGGCAGCAGCCCTGCCGGCAAGGCCTCGGTCAGGACGGTGATGAAGCCTGCGACGGCAAGCGCAAGCAGTGCCGGAAGCGGTAGCCGCGCAGGCTTCGTTCCCTGCTGTGCATCGTTCGCAAGCGTATTGGTGGCTGTGGTCATGTTGGCGCCTTGATCAGGGGTGATCCGTTGCGTGGAGGGTTACGCGGCAGCGGGGGCGACACCGTAGACCGCGTCGCGCAGATCGGTGACAAAGCAGCCGGACATGCCCTCGTACAGCGTGTTGGTGAACGCCACCACGCTCAGCCCCTGGCTGCGGTCGACGAACCAGGCGTGGCCGTAGGCGCCGCCCCAGCGCCAGGTGCCGGTGGATTCCGGGGAGCCCGCCCGGCGCGGATCGCGCAGCACCGAGAAGCCCAGCCCGAAGCCGGTTCCCGGCGCATCGGGCAGGTCCAGGCCGCCGGTCTGGTCGCGCGCCATGTCTTCGACCAGGGCGGATGGCAGCAATGCGCCGCCGCCCTGGTGCAAGCTCTCCAGCAGGCGCAGAAAGTCTTGCGCCGTGCCCGCCATGCCCGCGCCGCCGGACGGGAAGGCCCGCGCATTGAAGATGCGGGCAGGGCTGTAGGGAATGCCAACCGTGCCTTCGAGCACGGGCACGGTTTCGCCTTCGCGCAGGCGGTGCGGGTGCGGGCTGTCATCCACGTACGGAGTCGGCACGCGGTGCGCATCGCTTGCCACGAAGCCGGTGTCGTCCATGCCCAGCGGGCCGGTCACCAGCTGGCGCACTGCAATGTCCAGCGGCGCGCCATGGACGCGCTCGATCAGCGCACCCAGCACGTCGGTCGCGAGCGAGTAGCCCCACGCGGTACCCGGCTCGTACAGCAAGGGCACGCTGGCGATGCGCCGCAGGTTTTCCGCCAGGCTGATGGTGGTGTCGTCCATGCCGTCGGAGACACCGGCGCGGGCATAGGGTCCGTCTTCGCCGGACTCGAAGAAGCGATAGCCCAGCCCCGCGGTATGGCTGAGCAGCTGCCGCGCCGTGATACGTGCCGCTCGGCCATCGGCCAGGCGCGGGCAAAATTCGGGCAGCCAACGGTCGATACCCTGGTCAAGGTCGAGCCGGCCTTGTGCCACCAGCACCAGTGCGGCCACGGAGACGATCGGCTTGCTTACCGAAGCCAGCCGGAACACCGCATCCATGCGCATCGACTGTCCGCTTTCCCGATCGGCCAGGCCTGCCGCCTGCTGGTAGACCGGTTCGCCGTCACGGCTGACCAGCACGACGGCGCCGACCAGCCGCCGTTGCTCCAGCGCCTGCCGGACCACGGCGTCGATGCGCGCATTCAGGGTCGCGGGGGATACATGGGACACACCTGGGCGCGGTGCAATCGTGGTGAGGGACACAGCGGATTCCTTGTTCAATGAACGACCCGCCCACGATAAGGACCCGGCCATTAAAGAAAAAGTGGGCTACAGTTCCTTTTTCTCCGGAACTTTGTGTCCGCAATCGGGGGGCATCATGGATAGCCTCAGTGGCTTCGCAGTGTTTGTGCAGGTGGCCGAGACCCGCAGTTTTGTCGCGGCGGGACGCTTGCTGGGGGTGTCGGCCTCCGCCGTCGGCAAGAGCGTGGCGCGGCTGGAAGAAAGGCTCGGCGTACGGCTGTTCCACCGCAGCACGCGCAGCGTGACGCTGACCGCCGAAGGCACGCTGTTCCTGGAGCGCAGCCGCCGCGTGCTCGCCGAGATCGAAGCGGCGGAGCTGGAACTGGCCGAAGCCACAGCGGCGCCGCGCGGCCGCCTGCGCGTGAGCCTGCCGCTGGTCAGCTCACTGGTCTTGCCCGTGCTGGGCGATTTCATGCGCGCGTATCCGGACATCGAGCTGGACCTGGATTTCACCGACCAACTGGTCGATGTCATCGAGGAGGGCTTCGATGCGGTGGTCCGCACCGGCGAGCCCGCCGACTCGCGCCTGTCGGCGCGCAGGCTGGGTGCGTTCCAGGCGATGCTGGTGGCATCGCCCGATTACCTGGCACAGCGTGGCACGCCGAAGGTGCCTGCCGACCTGGCCGGCCATGCCTGCCTGCATTACCGTTTTCCCCACACCGGCAAGCTCGAGGCCTGGCCGCTGCGGCGCGCGCCGGGCGAGCCCGAGCTGGCGCTGCCGACATCGATGATCTGCAACAACATCGAGACGCGCCTGTGTTTTGCGCTGCGCGGCCTGGGCATTGCCTGCCTACCGGATTTCGCCATCCGCGAGCAACTGGCCGATGGCAGCCTGTGCCAGGTACTGGCTGGCCATGTGGGGCCGGCCAAGGCCTTCCACGTGCTCTGGCCGGCGAGCAGGCATCCCTCGCCCAAGGTGAGGGCGCTGGTCGATTTCCTCTGCGAGCGCGTCTTTCCTGCCTAGGCGCGCTTGCCTGCGCGCTCTTCCTCCAGCAGGCGCAGCACGCGCCGCTGGATCTTGCCGGTGGTGGTCATCGGCAACTGGTCGATGAACTCGATTGCCTTCGGGTATTCATACGGCGCCAGCTGGCCGCGCACATGCGCCTGCAGCTCCGTGACCAGCGCTGCGTCGCCGTCGAACGAGCGCGCCACCGACGGCGTCAGCACCACGAAGGCCTTGACCACGGCGCCGCGCTCGGGGTCGGGCGAGGGCACCACGGCGCAGTTGGACACCGCCGGATGCTTGAGCAGGCAGTTCTCGATCTCGCTGGGCCCGATGCGGTAGCCCGAGGACTTGAACACATCGTCGGCACGCCCCTGGTACCACAGGTAGCCGTGGGCATCGACGCGCGCCAGGTCGCCGGTGCGGCACCAGCGCAGGCCGTCGCGCTCGGTGTACTTGCCCGCGGTGGCGGCCTCGTTCTTCCAGTAGCCGAGGAAGAACACCGGGTCCGGATGCCCGGCGCTGTCGGTGGCGCATACTGCCACCTCGCCGTCTTCGCCGGGTGCGCAGGGGCGGCCTTCGTCGTCGATCACCTGCACGCGGTGGCCCGGATAGGGGCGCCCCATCGAGCCCGGCCGTGCCGGCCAGCCCAGCTGGTTGTCGTCGTTCTGCGCGGTGCAGTTGCCGACGATGTAGTTGATCTCGGTCTGGCCGAACATCTCGTTGACGATCACACCCAGCGCATCGCGGCACCAGCCGAACACGGTCTCGCCCACGGCCTCGCCGGCGCTCATCAGCGCACGCAGCCTGATGTCGTAGCGCTGCCGCGGCTCGGGGCAGGCCTTCATCATCTGCTTGAGCGCGGTCGGGAACAGGAAGGTGTTGGTAACGGCGTAGCGCTCCAGCAGCTCAAAGGCGCGCTCGGCGGAGAAGCGTCCCTGGTAGCCGACGATGGGCTTGCCGAAATACAGCGCCGGCATCAGCGCATCCCACAGGCCGCCGGTCCAGGCCCAGTCAGCGGGGCTCCAGAACACGTCGTCGTCCTGCGGATACCAGTTCTGCGAGCAGACAAAGCCGGTCAGGTTGCCGATCAGCGCGCGGTGTGGGATCAGCGCGCCCTTGGGCGGGCCGGTGGTGCCGCTGGTGTAGATCAGCACGGCGGCTTCGTCGGCCTTGGTCTGCTCGGCGGTAAAGACGGGCAACTGCGCGGCCAGCAACACGTCCCAGTCGTGGTCGCTGCGGCCATGCGCGCCGCCGGCGGCAATCACGGTGGCCAGCGTCGGGCATTCCGGGCGCGCGGCCAGCACATTGTCGATGGAAGTCTCGTCGGCGATCGCCACATTGGCTTCGCTGTGTGCGATGCGGTAGGCCAGCGCCTCGGGCCCGAACAGCATCGACAGCGGCATGGCGATGGCGCCGAGCTGGTAGATCGCCATATGCGCGATCACGGTCTCGATCCGCTGCGGCATCACGATCGCCACGCGGTCGCCGCGCGCCACGCCCAGTGCGCGCAGCGCCGCCGACAGGCGGTTGGCCTCGGCCTGGATATGGGCAAAGGTATGCGCGTTGCGGCGGCCGTCCTCGTGCTCGGTATAGACCGCGATGCGGTCCATCGTGGCCGGGTCGCGCGCCCAGCGCCCGCAGCAGGCCTCGGCGATATTGAAATGCGGGGGAATTTCCCAGCGGAAGGATTCATACAGGGCGCGATAGTCGTCGCGCCGGCTTGCCGGCAAGGCAGCTGCGGCCATCCAGGGTCTCCGGTAGGTTCGGATCGCGGCAATGGCGGCCCCCGGATGGCGGCGGCCGCTATAATGCGCTCAAGCGAACGATCGTTCTATTTTGTGTGGGCTTCCCTCGCCAGCCCCCGTGGCGCCGCGCCCGGCGGCAGGAAGACCCACGCGCCAGGGTGGAGACAATGACAATCAAGGAAACCTCGCGGTCTGAATTTATCACGTTGCGCGGGCTGCGCTACCACGTGCGCCACTGGGGCAAGCCCGGCGCGCGCAAGCTGTTCATGCTGCATGGCTGGATGGACGTGGCCGCGTCGTTCCAGTTCCTGGTCGATCACCTGCGCGGCGACTGGCATGTGATTGCGCCCGACTGGCGCGGGTTTGGCGAGACCGACTGGCCCACGCGCTACCCGGGCACGCAGTCGTACTGGTTCGCGGACTATATCGCCGACCTGGAGGCCTTGCTCGACCATTACGAGCCCGACGACCAGGTCGACCTGGTCGGCCACAGCATGGGTGCCAACGTGATCTGCCTGTATGCCGGCATCCGCCCGCAGCGCGTGCGCCGCGTGGTGGACCTGGAGGGCTTCGGCATGACGGCGACACGGCCGGTGCATGCGCCGAAGCGCTATGCGCGCTGGCTCGACGAACTGCGCGCCGGCTCGGAACTGAAGACGTATGGCAGCGTGGACGGCGTTGCCGCCCGGCTGCAGAAGACCAACCCGCGCCTGCCCGACGACCGCGCCGCCTTCCTGGCCGAGCACTGGTCGCGCCGCAATGCGGAGGGCCGCTGGGAGATCCTGGGAGACCCGGCGCACAAGCTGGTCAACCCGATGCTGTACCGGCTCGATGAGGTGATGGCGATCTGGGAGCAGGTCAGCGCGCCAGTGCTGCATGTGGAAGCGCGCGATTCGGAGACGCTGCGCAATATCGCCCACAAGCAGGCCATCGACGAATTCAAGGAGCGTTTCCGCGCCTTCCGTGACTTCCGTGAAGCGGTGGTCGACGATGCCGGCCACATGCTGCATCACGACCAGCCAGCCGCGGTGGCGGAGCTGGTGGAATCGTTCTGCAGCGCGGTGTGAGCGCTGGAGCTGCCGCTCAGGCGTGCGTCAGCTTTTCCTTCAGCGCGGCGTTGTTGCTGGTGTGCACATGCACCAGCGCCTTTTCCGGGAAGGCATAGTGGTAGGCGCGGCGCAATGCCAGCGCGGCCTCGTGGAAGCCTGACAGGATCAGCTTCTGCTTGTTGGTGTAGTAGGCGATATCGCCCGCGGCAAAGATGCCGCGGCGCGAGCTTTCATAGGTGGTGGTATCGACCAGGATGCGGCCGGCGCGCATGTCCATGTCCCACTGCGCGATCGGGCCCGGCTCGGACACCAGGCCGTACAGCGCCACCAGTTCATCGGCGGGCAGCACCGTGCTGCCGTCGCGGGTGCGCACCTCGACCTCGGTCAGCGGGCCGTCCTGGCCTTCGGTGCGCAGGGCGCCGAGCATGCCGACCACGAAATCCATCTCGCCGGCCGCCACCGCTTCGCGCATTTCCGCGACGATGCCGTCGGCCGCGCGGAAGCCTTCGCGCCGGTGCAGCAGCGTCACGCGCGCTGCCACCTTGCGCAGCGCCAGCGCCCAGTCCAGCGCCGAGTCGCCGCCGCCGGCCACCACCACGCGCTTGCCGGCAAAGCGCGACACATCACGCACGGCGTAGTGCACGTGGCGGCCTTCCAGCGCCGGTGCTTCGGGCAGCGCTACGCGCTGCGGCGCGAATGCGCCCGCGCCGGAGCAGATCAGCACCGCGGCCACATCGAAGCGCTTGCCGCTGTCGGTGGTGACCAGCAGGCGCTCATGGGCGGCATGGCCGTCAGGTGCCGGCTGCCGCGGGATTTCGGACAGGCTTTCCGCGCGCTGGCCGAAGTGCATCGGGAAGTCGAACGGCGCGCACTGCTCCAGCAGCCGGTCGACCAGGTCCTGCGCCAGGCAGCCCGGCACGGCGGGGATGTCGTAGATCGGTTTTTCGGGGTAGAGCTCGGTGCACTGGCCGCCGGCGCGGTCGAGCACATCGATCAGCTCGCACCTGAGGCCGAGCACGCCGGCCTGGAACGCGGCAAAGAGCCCGACCGGGCCGGCGCCCACGATCAGGACATCGGTGCTGGTGACGGGGGCTGGTGCGAGGGGGGTAGCGGTGGGCATTGGGCGTGGCGGGCACGCCAGGTGCCCGCAAAAAGGACGGTGCAAGGCCCGACTATACCCCGCACATCGCCCGTTTCCGCCGACGCCAGCGTTGCCGGCAGGGCTTTCCAGGGTGCGCCGGCGTCACGCATGCAGGGGGCGACGGGAGTAGAATGGCCCCATGCAAAACGCCCACGCCATCAATGCCGACCTGCATTGCCATTCCACCGTGTCCGACGGCACGCTGGCGCCGCGCGCCATCGCCGAGATCGCCCGCGACGCGGGGGTCGCATTCTGGGCGCTGACCGACCACGACGAACTGGGCGGGCAGGCCGAGGCGCATGCCGCGGCCGAGGAATTCGGCATGCGCTATGTGCCGGGCGTGGAGATCTCCGTGACCTGGGCCGGGCAGACCGTGCATATCGTCGGGCTGCAGATCGACCCGCACTGCCCGGAACTGATCGACGGCCTGACCGATACCCGCTCGGGCCGCGCGCGCCGCGCGCGCGATATCGCTGACGCGCTGGCAAAGGTGGGCATCACCGGCGCCTATGAAGGGGCGCTGCAGCACGTGGGCAACCCGGACCTGATCTCGCGCACGCACTTTGCGCGCTGGCTGGTCGACCAGGGCCGTTGCGCCACCGTGGGCGAGGTCTTCAGCGAGTACCTGTCGGAAGGCCGCCCCGGCTATGTCGGCCACCGCTGGGCCAGCCTGGCCGACGCAGTCGGCTGGATCCGCGCCGCCGGCGGCATCGCGGTGATGGCGCACCCGGGCCGCTACCATTACACCGATACCCAGCACGACGCGCTGTTCGATGAGTTCACGGCGCTGGGCGGTGGCGCCGTCGAGGTCGTGACCGGCAGCCACACGCCCGACCAGTACCGCCGCTATGCCGAGGTGGCCCGCCACTACGGGCTGCTGGCCTCGCGCGGCACGGACTTCCACGGCCCCGGCGAAGGGCGCGTCGAGCTGGGCAAGCTGCCGCCGCTGCCGCCGACGGTGACGCCGGTCTGGCATGACTGGTAGGCGCAAGCCCGGCCTGGCCGGGGTACTACCCAGATTCCGCTCCGATCCGTCCGAATCCGCCACCCTGGTCCATGTCACAGTACTTCGAGATCCATCCGCTCAATCCGCAGTCGCGCCTGGTCAAGCAGGCCGCCCAGATCCTGCAGAAGGGCGGCCTGATTGCGCTGCCGACCGATTCCAGCTATGCGCTGGCCTGCCGGCTCGACGACAAGGGCGCCGTCGAGCGCCTGCGCCGGCTGCGCGGCATCGATGACCGCCACCACCTGACGCTGATGTGCCGCGACCTGTCCGAGCTCGGCAACTTTGCCCGCGTCGACAACCGGCAGTACCGCTGGCTCAAGGGCGCCACGCCGGGCCCGTACGTGTTCATCCTCGAGGCGACCAAGGAAGTGCCGCGGCGGCTGTCGCACCCGGCGCGCAAGACCATCGGCGTGCGCGTGCCCGAACACGCGATTCCGCTGGCGCTGCTGGGCGAGACCGGCGAGCCGCTGATCTCGGCCACGCTGCAGATGCCGGGCGACGAAGCGCCGCTCAACGACCCGGCGGAAATCCGCGCGCGGCTGGAGAAGCAGCTTGACCTGGTGGTGTGCGGCGGCCCGGCGCCGGCGCAGCCGACCACGGTGATCGACCTGACCAGCGGCGAGCCCGAGCTGATCCGCGCGGGCCGCGGCGACGTCGAGCGCTTCGGGCTCTGAGTTCCCCGGGCGCTGCCACCCCGCCTGGCAGGTGCACAAGCGTGCGCCCGGGCGGCGCCGGGCCGTTACAATAGGGACCATGGATTCCTCCCTTATCCAGACCTTCGCGGTCTATGCCCTGCCGGTGCTGTTCGCCATCACGCTGCATGAGGCCTCGCACGGCTACGTGGCCAAGCTTTTCGGCGACGACACGGCCTATGCGCTCGGGCGCGTCAGCCTGAACCCGATCCGCCATATCGATCCGATCGGCACCATCGCGGTGCCGCTGCTGCTCTACATCATGACCAGCGGCCAGTTCGTGTTCGGCTACGCCAAGCCGGTGCCGGTGGCGTTCGAGCGCCTGCGCAACCCACGCTGGCACGGCATGTGGGTGGCGCTGGCGGGGCCGGCCAGCAATGTGGTGCAGGCCTTCGTCTGGGTGCTGCTGGCCATCGGCCTGACCTGGGGCGGCGTGCGCGAGCCGTTTTTCGGCGAGATGGCGCTGGCGGGCGTGCGCGTCAACCTGGTGGTGGCGGCCTTCAACCTGTTCCCGGTGCCGCCGCTGGACGGCGGCCGCGTGCTGACCGCGCTGCTGCCGCAGGGCATTGCCCGCGCGGTGTCGCGCATCGAGCCGTACGGCATCTTCGTGGTGCTGGCGCTGGTGGCCGCGGGGGTGATCACCACGGTCTGGATGACGCCGGTGGTCAATGTGCTGATGTCGCTGATCGAGCTGCTGCTGCGGCCGATTGTGATGCTGCTGCAGTGACGTGCCGGGGAACGCCATGACGCATGCCGGGATTTCTACCCCGTCTGCCTGGGTTGCCCGCTGGGCCCACCTGCTGCGCCCCGGCGCGCGGGTGCTGGACCTGGCCTGCGGCAGCGGCCGCCATGCCGCCTGGCTGGCGGCGCGCGGCCATGCGGTGCTGGCCGTCGACCGCGACGCCGAGGCCATCGCCGGCCTGCCGGCCGGCGTGACCGGCCGGGTGGCCGACCTGGAGCAGGGCGCCTGGCCGCTGGCCGGCGAGGCGCCGTTCGACGCCATCGTCGTCACCAATTACCTGCACCGGCCGCTGTGGCCGCACCTGGCGGCGGCGCTGGCGCCCGGCGGCGTGTGGATCTACGAAACTTTTGCTGCCGGCAATGAAACCGTCGGCAAGCCGTCGCGGCCGGATTTCCTGCTGCGGCCGGGCGAATTGCTCGAAGTGGCGCGCCAGCATGGCCTGCGCGTGGTCGCCTATGAGGATGGCCTGGTCGAAGTGCCGAAAACAGCCTTCGTGCAGCGGATATGTGCGGTGCGCGAGGCGGCTGCGGGCGCCGATGCGCCTGCGCCGGCACGCTACCGGCTCGACGCCTGAGCCAGCCATGGCGCTGTCGGCGAGAATGCCGCTGCACACGTTGAAACAGTTGGTATCAACCCCTGTCCGGGCGGCGGTCGAAGCGGCCTGCGGTTCCGGTACAATCCCGTTATTCGCATCCCGAATTCCTTAACGTTATGACACAGATTACCGGCAGCATCGTCGCCATCGTTACCCCGATGCATGAAGACGGCAGCCTGGACTTCCCGGCCCTGCGCGCATTGGTCGACTGGCACGTGGCCGAAGGCACCGACGGCATCGTGATCGTGGGCACCACCGGCGAGTCCCCGACGGTTTCCGTCGAGGAGCACTGCGAACTGATCCGCGTTGCCGTGGAACAGGCCGGCAAGCGCATTCCGATCATCGCGGGCACCGGCGGCAACTCCACCAAGGAGGCCATCGAGCTGACCGCCTTCGCCAAGAAGGTGGGCGCAGATGCGTCGCTGCAGGTCGTGCCGTACTACAACAAGCCGACCCAGGAAGGCATGTACCGGCATTTCCGCACCATCGCCGAAGCGGTGGAGCTGCCGGTGCTGCTGTACAACGTGCCCGGCCGTACGGTCGCGGACATGAACAACGAGACCATCCTGCGCCTGGCGCAGGTGCCTGGCATCGTCGGCGTCAAGGAAGCGACGGGCAATATCGACCGCGCCGCGCAGCTGATCAAGGACGCGCCGGAAGGCTTTGCCATCTACAGCGGCGACGACCCCACCGCGGTGGCGCTGATCCTGCTGGGCGGCCACGGTAATATCTCGGTCACCGCCAACGTGGCACCGCGCAAGATGCACGAGATGTGCGTCGCGGCGCTCAAGGGCGACGTCGTCACCGCGCGCCGCCTGCACATGGAACTGATCGGGCTGAACAAGGCCATGTTCATCGAGGCCAACCCGATCCCGGTCAAGTGGGCGCTCCAGCAGATGGGCAGGATGGAAGGCGGTATCCGCCTGCCGCTGACCCCTCTGTCCGAGGCCAACCACGACTATGTACGCAAGGCACTGGCCGCCGCCGGCCTGCTGGCCTGATCTTTCGTGGCGTCCTGCTGTCGCCTCACCTACTAGGATTGCGTGTCAATGAAACTGAAGCTTAACCGCCGCGGCGCGACGCAAGTCCGCCGCGCCGCCCTGGTTGTGCCCGTGCTTGCCGCTGGCGTGATCACCGGCTGCAGCAGCATCAACGAAGCGATGCAGCCGGACAAGATCGACTACAAGTCGTCGGCCTCGAAGCGCACGCCTACGCTGGATATCCCGCCCGACCTGACCAAGCTGGAGGGCGATCGCCGCTATTCGGTGCCCGATGCGAACGGCACCTCGACGCTGTCGACATACAGCCAGGCCACCAAGGTGCGCGAGCAGTCCCCGAGCGAGAACGTGCTGCCCTCCGCCCAGGGCATCCGCATGGAGCGCGACGGCAACCAGCGCTGGCTGGTGATCAGCAACGGCATGCGCGGCGACCAGCTGTGGCAGCAGCTGCGCGGCTTCTGGCAGGAAAGCGGATTCCTGCTGGTGCAGGACTCGCCCGAGACCGGCATCATGGAAACGGACTGGGCCGAGAACCGCGCCAAGATCCCGCAGGACATCATCCGCAATACCATCGGCAAGGTCTTCGACGGCCTGTACTCGACCTCGGAGCGCGACAAGTTCCGCACCCGCGTCGAGCGCTCGCAGAATGGCACGCTGGAGGTCTTCATTAGCCACCGCGGCGCGCAGGAGCAGCTGACCGGCATCGACAAGTCGAGCACGGTCTGGACCCCGCGTCCGGCCGATCCTGAGCTGGAAGCCGAATTCCTGTCGCGCCTGGCCCAGCGCCTGGGCGTGCAGAAGGAACAGGCCGACCGCATGGCCAAGAACCCGGCGGCGGCGGGCAATGCCGCAGCCGCTGCGGGCACGGCCGCCGCTGCCGGCACCGCAGCCGCTGCTGGTGCCGATGGCGCCGCGCCGGCCAAATCGTACCTGTCCCAGGTCAACGGCGCCCCGGCGCTGCAGCTGCCCGAACCGTTCGACCGCGCCTGGCGCTCAGTCGGCCTGTCGCTGGACCGCGTGAACTTCACCGTGGAAGACCGCGACCGTGGCCAGGGCCTGTACTACGTGCGCTATGTCGACCCGCGCACCGTTGCCGACAGCCGTGGCTTCTTCTCCAAGCTGTTCACCAAGCCGGAAGATTCCAAGACCGCCAAGAAGTATCGCGTGGCGCTCAAGGGCACGGGCAGCGGCACGCTGGTGACGGTGCTCAACGATGCCGGCCAGCCTGAGAACGGCGAAATCGGCAAGCGCATCCTGTCGCTGATCGACGAGCAACTGCACTGAGCCGGCGCATGACTGCTGGCTTGCCAGCCGGCCTTCCTGGCCGGTGCCTGGCGGGGAGGGCGCGGCCATGATGCGCTTCGCCTTCCTCGGCAGCGGCAGCGAGGGCAACTCGCTGCTGATCGAATCCCGCGAAGACACCACCACCACGCGCGTGCTGCTGGACTGCGGCTTCGGCATCCGCGAGACCGCCCGGCGCCTGGAGCGCCTGGGCGTCGCGCCGGACCAGCTCGACGCCGTGCTGGTCACGCACGAGCATGGCGACCACGTCGGCTCGGCCTATGCCTTTGCCGCCCGCCATCGCCTGGCGGTCTACACCAGCCACGGTACCTGGCTGGCGACCTCGCACCTGCGTGGCGCCGATGCGGCCGACGTGCGCGTCTGCTGCGCCGACCATGCCTTTGCCATCGGCGGACTGCAGGTGCTGCCGTACACCGTGCCGCACGATGCGCGCGAGCCGCTGCAGTTCGTCTTGTCGGACGGGCAGGCGAGGCTGGGCGTGCTGACCGATGCGGGCATGGAGACGCCCTACGTGACGGCGCGACTGGCGGGCGTGGATGCGCTGGTGCTGGAATGCAACCATGACCGCGAGATGCTGCGCAATTCGGTCTATCCGGCTTCGCTGAAGCGGCGCATCGGCGGGGACTTCGGCCACCTGGCCAATGAAGTGGCGGCCAGCATCCTGGCGCAAGTTGCCCATGCCGGCCTGAACCGCGTGGTCGCGGCCCACCTCAGCAAGCAGAACAATACGCGTGAGCTGGCAACCGGAGCGCTGGCGGTGGCCTTGGGTGCGCTGCCGTCCGAGGTGCTGGTGGCAGACCAGGACGAGGGCCTGGACTGGCAGGCGGTGCGCGCCTGAGGGATACCTGGATGCAGCAGGGCGCAGTGCGGTAGCGGCGCCCAAATAAAAAAACCGGCCCGAAGGCCGGTTTTTTTATCGGTCAGGAACCGATTACTGCTTGGCAGCCGGAGCCGAAGCGTCAGCAGCGGCAGCAGCCGGGGCTTCAGCAGCGGGAGCCGAAGCTTCAGCAGCCGGGGCTGCAGCAGCGGGAGCCGAAGCTTCAGCAGCCGGAGCGGCAGCAGCCGGAGCAGCCGTTTCAGCGGCCGGAGCAGCAGCTTCTTCCTTCTTGCCGCAAGCGGCGAGAGCAACAGCGGCCAGCAGCGATGCGATCAGGAGAGACTTCTTCATTGTTCGTCCTTTAACTTGTAATAACGGAAAACAGGCGATGAATAATTACCGGTAATTATCGCTCTTGAACTGCAAAATAGAGGCCCTCCCGGGTCCCGACAAATGCAATGGTCCACAGTACTAGCCAGCCAACGATTATATCCGCGTTTTCCCGGCTTGTGTAGCGCCGAAATTTACTGATTCGCAATGTTACGCATTATTACAGCCGCGGGCCCAATTGCAGCCATCCTTCCAGCGTCCAGTGATGGAAAGTTTCCATCAGATCCGGTAGATCCGCGCAAGCCGCAACATCTTCGCCACTAAGTTGCCGATAATCGGCCAACTTTTTCAGCCACTGCATCAGTTCGGCCGGCGGCTCGTAGGCTTCTCCATTCAGGAAGAAATTCGCGCGGTCGTAAAGCGCAATCGATGCCGATGGCAGGACGACGCCATGGCGGGCCGCCAGTGTCGCATAACGGCGCAACGGCATGTCAGGTATCTCTGCGAATTCCACGCCAGGCTTGGGTTCTGACAGATGGCTGCCGAGGAATTCAGACACCATCTGGCTATTCCATTGCAGCGCCTTGAGCCGCTCGGCAACTGCCTTGGCCATGCCGGCGGGCAACTGCGCGGGCCGCGTGGCGGCGCGCTCGCCGGCGTCGGCATAACGGCCGCCGAGGTCTTCGTTGTCTTCGACCGTTTCAGACAGCCAGGCCAGGAAATGCCCGGCCAGTTCGCGGTAGGCCGGCGCGCGGAAACCGATCGAGCAGGTCATGCATTCGCCCTCGGCAATGCCATCGTGCGCATATTGCGGCGGCAGGTAGAGCATGTCGCCGGGTTCGAGCACCCATTCCTGTTCCGCGTCGAAGTCGGCGAGGATCTTCAGCGGCATGTCCGGGACCAGCTCAAGGCTGGTCTGCGACGAAATGCGCCAGCGGCGCCGGCCCGAGACTTGCAGCAGGAATACGTCGTAGGAATCGAAGTGCGGGCCCACGCCGCCGCCGTCGGTGGCGTAGCTGATCATCAGGTCGTCCAGGCGCGCGTCGGGCACAAAACGGAAGCGGCCCATCAACTCCGCCGCGGCCGCGTCGTGCAGATTTACCCCTTGCACCAGCAGGGTCCACTGGCGGGTCTTGACGCCGGGCAGGTTTTCGCGCGCAAATGGGCCATGCGCGAGTTTCCAGCGGTTGCGGAAGTGCGTCACCAGGCGCGATTCGATGTCGTCGCTGTCGGCCAGGTCGAAAAGCGCTTCGCGCGACACAGGCGGCACGATTCCGGGTACTGCCTGTCGAATCAGCAGGGGCTTGCGATGCCAGACATCCCGCATGAATGCAGCAGGCGTCATGCCACCAAGCAGGTCGAGCGGAGTGTCTGGATCGACGGGGCCAGGGGGCAGGGCCTGCGCGTATAATGCGGAATCGTTCATGGAGTCAAGAATTGAAAATCGCTAAGAATACTGTGGTGTCCGTGATGTACAAGCTATCGGACGCACAAGGCAATCTGATCGAGGAGTCAGATGAAGCCATGGTTTATTTGCACGGCGGGTATGATGGCACGTTCCCCAAGATCGAGGAAGCGCTCGACGGTCATGACGCGGGCTTCGAGACCCAGCTGCAGCTGGAGCCGGAAGACGCGTTCGGCGACTACGACGCCGATATGGTGAAGGTCGAGCCGCGCAACCGCTTCCCCGAGCCGCTGGAAGTCGGCATGCAGTTCGAAGGCATGCCCGAGGACGGCGACGAAGAGGACTCCGTCATCTACACCGTGACCGACGTGGCCGAGGACAAGGTCGTGCTGGATGGCAACCATCCGCTGGCCGGCATGGCGCTGCGCTTCTGGCTGAAGGTCTCCGAAGTCCGCGAGGCCACCGCCGAAGAAATCGAGCACGGCCACGCCCATGGCGCCTCGGGCGTTGAAGTCGTGGATGAGGACGAGGACGACGACACGCCGCGCACGCTGCACTGATCGCGCTGCACGGATCGTATTCCGCACCCAAAGAAAAAGCCGGGGCCGCAGCCGGCTTTTTCGTTTTCGGCCGACCCGCAAGCCGTCTCAGTGCGACGCCGGCGCGTCCTTGAGCGTGACCGCGAACGGCGACGCCGCTCCTGGCGTGATCACCAGCTCGGCCCATTGCGAGACCGTATTGGCGGGCAGCGACACGCGCGTGAAGTTCTGCATGACCTTGCCGGCCGCATCGCGCAGCGGCTTGTCGATGCCGAAGCCGTTGTCGGCCCCGTTGGCCCCGTTTCCGCCCGCATGCACCAGTAGCACCTGGCCGCGGAAACGACCGGCCAGCTCGCGCAGCTGGCGCTTGAATTCCAGGTAGCCATCGCGGGTGCGGTGGCGCATGAAGCCGTCCAGCAGCGTCGGGCGGCCTTTCTTCTCCCAGCCGTTGGCAAAATGCGGGTCGGCGTGGACCACCACCACGATGCCGTTCAGGTCGCGTTGCCGCGCCACCGAGAACGCGCGCGCCAGCCACTGGCGGTTGGCCTCGCGCCGGTCCTCGAACTCGCCGTTGCGCCCGCCTTCGTCGCGGTAGTGATTGTTGTCGCCCGGCAGGTTCATGCCGACGAGCAGGATATCGCCCACCTCCATGCGCATGTTCTCGCGGAAACTGCGGAACAGCGCCTGGTCCGACTGCCGCAGCAGCGGCCGCGGATGCCGGCCGAGCGTGGCGTCTTCAGGGAAGAACAGCTCACGCAGCCGGTTCAGGCGCTCGACCGCGTCAAAGCCGCCGTTGACCGGCAGCCGGCATTCGGACCAGTCGGTCTCGCCGGGCACGTAGACCAGCGGCAGCGGCGACTGGTTCAGCAGTTGCTGGCGGCTGCCCAGCACCGCATCGCTGCACGATTCCGTATCGCCCTTGATGCCGCCGGCATGAATGACCAGGTCCAGCTTGCGCTCGCCGAAGTAGTCGAGCAGTGCTGCCGCGTTGGCCTCCGCGTCCGGCCACTGGGGCAGGTCGGCGATCAGCGCGATGCGCGTCAGCTGTGGCCTGGCCGGTGCCTTGGCACCGCGGCCCGCGGGCGCGGCCGATGCCATGCCGGCCGTGCAAAGCAGCGGCAGCAGCATGGCAAGCAGGGCACGGCGCGCAGCGTTCATGCGGCGTCGAGCGCCTCGCATGCCAGTGCCTTGAGCCGGTACAGCGCCTCCAGCGCGGCGCGCGGCGTCAGGGTGTCGGGGTCCAGGCCGGCCAGCGCATCGACCAGCGCGGCCTGTTCGGGGGCGAGTGCGGGCGCCAGCGGCGCAGACACGGTCGCCGGGGCGGCGCCGAAGTCGTCCTCGTCGTCCTCTGGCGTTGGCGGCGCCGCGAACAGGTCCAGCTGCGGCGTGGGCGTGGCGTCGGCCGATTGCTGCTCCAGCCAGGCCAGGTGCTTGCGCGCGGCGCGGATCACCGGCTGCGGCACGCCGGCCAGCTGCGCCACCTGCAGGCCGTAGCTCTGGCTGGCGGGGCCGTCCTGCACCGCGTGCAGGAAGACAATGCCGTCGCCATGCTCGACTGCCGACAGGTGCACGTTGGCTGCCTGCGGGAACTCTTGCGGCAGCTGTGTCAGCTCGAAGTAATGCGTGGCGAAGAGGGTATGGCTGCGGTTGTGCGACAGCAGGTGGCGCGCGATGGCCCAGGCCAGCGCCAGCCCGTCGAAGGTCGACGTGCCGCGTCCGATCTCGTCCATCAGCACCAGCGAAGCCGGGGTCGCGTGGTGCAGGATGCCGGCGGCCTCGGTCATCTCGACCATGAAGGTGGAGCGGCCGCCCGCGAGGTCATCGGCGGCGCCGATGCGGGTAAAGATGCGGTCGATCGGCCCGATCACCGCGCGCCGTGCCGGCACGTAGGCGCCGACACAGGCCAGCAGCACGATCAGTGCGGTCTGGCGCATGAAGGTCGACTTGCCGCCCATGTTCGGGCCGGTGATCAGCAAGAGCTTGCGCGCTTCGTTGAGCTGGCAGTCGTTGGCGATGAACGCCACCGATTCCGCCGCGAGCTGGCCTTCGACCACCGGATGGCGGCCCTGCACGATGTCGACCACGTTCTCGGCGACGCGCTCCGGCGCGGACCAGTCCAGCGTCTGCGCGCGCTCGGCCAGTGCCGTCAGCACGTCCAGGCGCGCCAGCGCGCCCGCCACCCGCTGCAGCTCGCCGATATGCGGCAGCAGCGCCTGCAGCAGGCCGTCGTAGAGCTGCTTCTCGCGCGCGAGCGCGCGGTCCTGCGCCGACAGCGCCTTGTCTTCGAAGGCCTTCAGCTCAGGCGTGATGTAGCGCTCGGCATTCTTCAGCGTCTGGCGGCGGCGGTAGTCGTCGGGCACCTTGTCGGCCTGGCCGTTGGTGACCTCGATATAGAAGCCGTGCACGCGGTTGAACTCGACGCGCAGGTTGGCAATGCCGGTGCGGGCGCGTTCGCGCGTTTCCAGGTCGATCAGGAACTGGCCGCAGTTCTCGGAGATGTCGCGCAGTTCATCCAGGCCGGCATCGTAGCCGCGCGCGATCACGCCGCCGTCGCGCACCACGGTGGCCGGCTCTTCGGCCACGGCGCGCACCAGCAGGTCCAGGCAGTCCTGCGGCACGGCCAGGTCGTGCAGGGTCTGCGCCAGCAGGGTGCTGCCCTGGTCGTCACGGATGCAGGCCTGCACGTCCGGCAGCGCGCGCAAGGTGTCGCGCAGCGAGGACAGGTCGCGCGGCCGCGCATTGAGCAGCGCCAGCCGCGAGGTGATGCGCTCGACGTCAGCCAGCCGGCGCAGCGTCGCACGCAGGGCATCGGTGCCCTGGTCGATCAGCACGCCGATGGCCTGCTGGCGTGCCTGCGGCAGCGCCGGGTCGCGTAGCGGGTGGTGCAGCCAGTGGCGCAGCGCGCGGCTGCCCATGGCCGTGCAGCAGGTGTCCAGCAGCGAGAACAGCGTCGGCGACTCGCCGCCGCGCAGGGTCTCGGTCAGTTCCAGGTTGCGCCGCGTGGCGGAGTCCAGGCCGACGTACTCGGATTCGCGCTCCACCTTCACGCCCTGCACATGGCGCAGCGACTGGCCCTGCGTAGTGGCGGCGTAGTTCAGCAGCGCGCCGGCCGCGCCCAGCGCGGCACCCAGCCCGGCACAGCCGAACGGGTCCAGGCTGGCCACGCCCAGCTGCTCGCGCAGCCGGCGCGTGCCGGCGTCCTGGTCGAAATGCCATTCGGGCAGGCGGGTACGCGCGCACGCCAGCGCGGGCAATTCAATGCCATCGGCATACAGCAGCTCGGCCGGGCGGATGCGCTCCAGCTCGCGGCCCAGCTGTGCCGCCTCGCATTCCATCAGGCGCAGCTCGCCGCTGGCCAGGTTCAGCCATGCCAGCCCGGTCTTGCTGACGCCGCGGCGTGTGGTCTGCTGGTGCACCGCCATCAGGAAGGTATCGGCCTTGTCCGGCAGCAGCGCGGCATCGGTCAGCGTGCCGGGGGTGACGATGCGCACCACCTTGCGCTCCACCGGCCCCTTGCTGGTGGCCGGGTCGCCGATCTGCTCGCAGATCGCCACGGATTCGCCCAGCTTCACCAGGCGCGCCAGGTACTGGTCCGCCGAATGGAAGGGGATGCCGGCCATGCGGATCGGCACCCCGTTGGAGGCGCCGCGCGCGGTCAGCGTGATGTCGAGCAGGCGCGCGGCCTTTTCGGCATCGTCGTGGAAGAGTTCGTAGAAGTCACCCATGCGGTAGAACAGCAGGGTGTCGGGGTGGTCTGCCTTGATGCGGAGATACTGCTGCATCATTGGCGTGTGGCGGCTCGCGGCCGAATCTGCCTGCGCCTGTTCCGGGTCGGTTTTCTTCTGCAATCCCATTGCCATTTAGCCTGTCTGGCGGTGGGCCTGCCTGATGCTGCCCGCTCCGCTCGGATCGCCGCCTTGCGCAATCCGGATGGCGGCCGCGCGGGGCGTCCGGGCGGTCATCCGGCGGCCTGGGGCCGTGGCGCGAAGGGGCGTTTTCGAATATGGGCGATATGGTACAGCACGGGGCAGCGGTTGCCGCGCCGCGTGGGCCGGATCTGGCCCGGCGGCGGGGTCGGCGGCGTGCCGTCAGCGGAACACCAGCACCGGCACGTCGCTGTGGGTGCTTCCACGCGTTGCTGGAACACCTCGCGCCGCTCATGGGTGCTGTCGCTGCCCACCATGTAGGGGCTTGAACTGCCGCAAACGTAGTTGCGCATTCCTACGCAGTTATGCACAATTTGCGCATGTCACGCACGATGG
>NZ_JBWKQZ010000049.1:0-41765 GCF_059419025.1 Cupriavidus sp. GW821-FHT07C08 | reverse complement strand
GTTTGCTATGCATCGCTCGTGTTGCTCTTTACCTGAAACCCGCCACGATACCACCCACTTGAAATTCAAAAGAGGCTCAGATCTCATATCAGCGACCTTGAACACCGAGACGTAGTCGTGCAAGTTCTTCGCCTGCTCCTCGAGAGACTGAGCCGCGGCTGCGGCTTCCTCGACTAGCGCCGCGTTCTGCTGAGTGACTTCGTCCATCTGATGGACGGCCTGATTGACTTGATCGATGCCTCGACTCTGTTCCTGTGATGCCGCCGTGATCTCACCGACAATATCCGAAACCTGCTTGATCGCCTGTTTCACCTTTTCCATAGTCGCGCCCACTTCCGCGGCCTGCTTCGAGCTATCCCCCACCAGCGTGACGGACGACTCGATCAATCCCTTGATTTCCTTCGCGGCTACCGACGCTCGTTGGGCCAGGCCTCGCACCTCGCCAGCGACGACCGCAAATCCGCGCCCATGGGCGCCCGCACGCGCCGCTTCGACAGCGGCATTCAGCGCGAGGATGTTTGTCTGAAACGCAATACCTTCGATCAGCCCGATGATTTCCCCAATCGTCACGGAGCTCTTGCTGACTCTTCCTATGGTCTCGACCATCGCCTGAACCGCGTCATTCCCGGTGTCGGCCATGTCAGCTGCTGCCGCCGCCAATCTATTAGCGTTTCGGGCATTGTCGGCGTTCTGCATCACGGTTTGCGTCAACTCCGCCATGCTTGCGGCGGTTTCTTCCAGCGATGCCGCCTGTTCTTCCGTGCGCGCGGAAAGATCGGTGTTGCCTGCCGCAATCTGCCGCGCAGCCGATGTAATCGACTCCGCACCGGCGCGAATGCGGCCGACGGTCGACGACAGGTGCTCCTGCATGCGACCCATGTTGGCAATCAGGCTGTCAGAATCCCGGAAGCGAGTGTCAACAGCCACCGCAAGATTACCGGCAGCGATGCTGCTGGCGATCTCGACCGCGTATGCGGGTTCTCCCCCGAGACTGACCTTGATATTTCGGATGATTATCAGCATCACAACGGTGATACCCCCGCCGAGCGCGAACAGTAGAACGCACCAGCGCACCAACGCAAGATAGAAGGCATCATCGACATCGTCGGTGTACAGGCCACTTGTGATGCACCAGTCCCAAGGCGCGAAGTACCCAACACGAGCGATCTTTCCGACCGGCTGGTCATGCCCGGGCTTGGGCCACTGATAGGAGAAGTCGCCCCCGCCCGCACGGCCGAGCCTGGATATCTCCTGGATCAGGGGCAGCAACGTTGGACGGGATTGGCTGTTTCCTTCAAGCTCCGGTTTGATCGGATGCATGAGCATGTTGTCCCGGGTGTCAGTAATCGTCAGATAGCCGTCCTCGCCGAAACGCATGGCACGTACTTGGGCAAGCGCATCGCGCTGCGCATCGCGCTTTTCCAGTGTGCCTTTTTCGGCCGCGTCGGCATACCTCTTGATCACGCTAATGGCGGTTTCTACTTCATTCTTCAGCGCTGACTTGCGCTCAACGAGCATCGTCTCGCGAGTCTGCACCGCGCCCCAGCCGCAAAGGACCAGCAGGCTGATCCACATCAGGCCCAAGGCCAGCCAAAGTTTTGTGTTCAGGGTGAAACGGTGCATGCTGTCTCCTTGATAAAAATATACTTACCCTTTTCCCAGGGCTGCATCGAGGAATTCCAGTATCAAAGCGGACACTTTGCGACGTTATCCCGGATGCATCACGCCGCTAGAACGCCTGCCCGGTCTGCTCATTGTCTGGCAACTACGATTCGGCTTGCTTGCCACATCGCCTTGCTGTCTTCTGCTACCCTCGACGCAGCCCACATGACTGACTCCTCTCCGCTTAAACGGCCCGCATTCCCGTTCTTGTAGTCACGATGTTAGTAGGGAATGGATTTTAAAAAATAAGAAAATCCTCAAATGGAAAAAGCAAGCCGAGTGGGCGGGCTCGCATCCGATGCGATCAACTCGGGATCCCCTTCAGGGACTGCCAGCGTGCGAGGGACATCGGGCAGCGACTCCCCTCGATATGGCACGTCGCGCGCGAGTCCGCCGAACATGACGACGAAAATATCAAGGAACCTCTTTAGGGCACGGAGGACGTCAGCTCAAGAGCACTTTCTTCCTAAATTGCGATATCCGCTGAAGGTGCAGCTGAACGAGTGTGGTGAATTTCAAGCCTTGCCTTCACGTTGCAGCGCATTGCTGGGCGGCTTTCCTGCTCCGTGGCGAAAATGTACCTGCGGCCCCTGCTGCGCAGCAAGCGCGAGCGCCACGCTATCGCTCTACGGATTGGACGAACAGATTGAACTCATTGAGCAGCGCCGAATGATAGCTATCGGGCAACGCGACGTCCTCTGTGGCGGCCAGCCCCGCGTTGACGCGCACCTCGAAGCTGCGCAATATGGCTGAGCGTCGCTCCAGCGAGAGCTCCGGCAACACGGCGCGCAGCATCTCCCCGATCACCAGCAGACGCGCGCCGAACTGGGCTACAGCGTCGCTATGTTTAATAGCGAGCGAAACAAACTCTGCATGCGTTGAAGCAAACTGCTGACTCGCTTCGGCCGAATCGGCCGGAAACATTTCATCCGGGATGACTCGACCGCAATTAGGGATGGTGTGTTTCGATTTCGGCATTTTCCTGAGTGCTAGCTTTGGGCCCTTCCCTCGCTGCGCGGGGGCTATCTGATTTTGGATTCTTCCACCTATCCCAACCCCTGACAATCAGCCATACCCTACCCTTTATAGGGATTCCCTTGATCCCCCAGGAAGAAGCAGCTGCGCAGCGAAAATTCCGACTCTTTCTTTTGCGATATTTCCTATACCTTGGTAGGTATCCGCTGATTGCTTTGAGCCGTGATCGGTGAAAGAATCCGTCATCAGACAGCTAAGCCGAGACCCTTTGAGATGGGATGGCAAAACAATAGGTGTCTAAACGTACGAACGCCCGAGCAAGCTCCGCGGAAATACCGCGAACCAGCGAACCATGCCTAACCACAGTCAAGCCACCCCGGACAACATCCAGACGGGCCGTTCGAAGCATGTAGATCAGCCGTCCACTACGACCGCCGGCGAAGTGCTCTCTCTCGCTAACATGCACAGCGATGCCATCGTGCAGTTTGGGGCGCGCCTGCTCATAGTCGGAGAGATGCTGCGCGCCCTACTACCGCAACTGTCATCGCAAGAACGGGCTGCCGTGTCACGCAGATTCCTATCGCGCGTCGATGCAGTGTTGGCCGCCACCGATGACATCGCGCTGCCTGATGGGTATCACACCGCGCTACTCAGTGAGATCAATTCGTTCATCCGGTCCTTGAAAGACTAGTGCCGACTCCTGTTCGCAAAGCGGCTGAAGTTGGTGCATTCGCATTGGAACGGATAGGCTGCAGGCGTGGCATGAGACTACGATAGGATGGTTCGGAGGCGGGTAGTACTCAACTACCCCCTACGTCTCTTGCGGAGGACGAATTCCATCGCTGCTCAGCGTTTCGAATCGGTAGGCAGGATGCCTCCACTCTGTGCGTATCCGCCGCCTTTCCGCAGCCGCTTACTGTGCCAAAGTCGAAATCGCGTGACGCATGCATCAAGTTTACATAGCACTTGTTGGTCAAGACGTCTGCAGGACGTTCTCTACCAACATCCGAAGCTAGGTTGATATGTCTAGGAGACATAGTGGTTTTTTCGTGCTTAAGGACGTCAATCCCTTTCGCCGGTAGAACCTGACGATGAATCGCATTATTTTCATTATATTATGGAAAATAGTGAATTTCTCCATGACATCAATGATTTCAATCTCACCTATCTGCTACTAGCGCAACGGCTCGTTCGCGAAAATCAATTGGAAGCGATGTATCGTCTCGGAGTTAGTCGGGATATTTCAAACATCCTTGGAACGCTGACCTCGGCGCAGCTTGTCAAGTTAGCGAGAACCAACATAGTGCTGTGCAGATTTCGGTTTGACGACCAGGCGTTGCTGTCTACCTTGATCAACAAGCGCCATGATATTCAGCAGTTCCACGCTGCGATCTTGCTCGCCCAGCAACCGGTGGAGTCGCTCTAAGGAGCGTTTGGGGTTCGGCTAACGATGCTGATGTCTGGGCCTGGCAGACGCACAACCGGCTGCGATACACTGCTGGCGCACCAGACTCCTGCACTCCGTATGGACCTCGCTGCAAGCAGCTTGTCGCGATCCGCAGTCTTTCCTTACCGGTAACCGCAGGACTTCATGGCTCCCTCGCACCGGTACACGGACATCCGTGTTGGCTAGCTGGCCTGACCCTATGGGACCGCCGCGCAAGCCCCGTCTCTTCAGGGCGGGGTAAGCGGCTTCGAGGCTGTTATGGGGAAGGCTAAAACCGAGTCTTAGACTCGGTATGTTAGCCACTTCTCATACTCCGACCGTCACTCGCGTCCTGCGCTTGCGCATCAAGGACAAACATGCTGCCTGGCTTCGCGCCCAAGCGCGGGAGGTGAATTTCGTGTGGAATTTTATCAATGAGCTATCGGGACGCGTATTCGAGCGCGAGCGGCGGTTTATCGGGGCCTACGAGTTGCAGAAGTACACCGACGGAGCGACCAAGGCGGGTCTGGCCTTGCATAGTCACACAGTTCAGGAGGTTGGCCAGGAGTACTGTCGTCGCCGAAAGCAATTCAAGAAGGTCAAGCTGCGTTGGCGCGCTAGCGGCGGCGCTCGCCGCTGCCTGGGCTGGGTTCCGTTCAAGACCGGGGCGTTGAAGTACAGGCACGGCCAGGCGCGTTTCAACGGCCATTGGTTGTCGCTGTGGGACAGCTACGGTTTGTCGGGATACGACCTACGGGCGGGCAACTTCAGTGAAGACGCGCGCGGGCGCTGGTATCTGAACGTGACCGTCAAGGTGGCAGTCGCTGCGCGCTCGGAAGGCCGCGCTTCGGTCGGCATCGACTTGGGACTGAAGGACTTCGCCGCGACAAGCGATGGGCAAGTGCTGGAAGCCCAGCGGCTCTACCGTCGCTATGAAGCGGCGCTCGGTAGGGCCCAGCGTGCGCGCAAGAAGAAGTGCGTCGCCGCACTGCATGCCAAAATTAAGCACTGCAGGCAGGACTTTCTGCACAAGCAGTCCACGGCACTCGTACGAAAGTACGGTGCTATCTTCATCGGCAACGTGAACGCCTCCGCGCTCGCCCAGACCAACATGGCCAAGTCTGTGTTGGATGCGGGCTGGAGCACGTTCCGCACCATGCTCCAGTACAAATGCGATAGCGCGGGCGTGTGGTTCGAGGAGGTCGATGAACGCTATTCCACGCAAACCTGTTCGTGCTGCGAATCACGCACAGGTCCCACCGGGCAGACGGCACTCGGTGTTCGAGAGTGGACCTGTCCGGCGTGTCAAACCTCACATGAGCGCGATGTCAACGCAGCGAAGAACATTCTGCGCACGGGACTCCTTAGCATGGAACAGGCATTTGCCACAGCGGCCGGTAAAGCCGCTGTGAATGAGGCTTCGTCAGAAGCCGGGGGCGGGCGTGCCCCTCTTGCAGAAGGAATCTCCGTCCTTTAGGGCGGAGAGGACGTCAAATTACGCTGCTGGATACTGAATCACACTGGAACGACAACCGGTCTGCCGCGGACTGTTCAAATTGCGAGCAAGCGTGCGCTCAGCTTCGACTCCAGGCGAAATATTGGCGTAGGATTGCCGCTTGAGCTTGTGCAGACGTGCGGCCATGCAGAGCCATGGCTACTTCTGCGGGCCGCTCCTGGCGCGTGGTGAGCTGCTTTCTCTGGCGCGTCAGAGCCTTGGTCAAGTCCTTGCGTCGCTCCTTGAGCAGTTCCCGCGCTCCATCCATCAGTCGCTGCAATACGCGATGTAGGCGGCAACCAACAACAGGATCCCGGCGAATATCATGTTCAGCACCCCCTTATTCCACCGCAACGCCTGCGCCAATCGCATCCCCAGCCTGCCACCGGCAATCCCTCCTCCCACCATGGCAAGCGCCAATGGCAGGCTGACCTTCCCCGCAAACGCATAGTTCACCGCAGTGGTGGTGCCGAAGGCAACTACCGACAACAGTGAGGACGCCACTGATTCCAGCATGGAAATGCCAGCCACGAAATGCAGCGCCGGGACGATCAGGAAGCCGCCGCCGATGCCAAAGAAGCCGGACACACTGCCGGTGGCCAAGGCGGCGCCGGCCGTGGCAAGTTTGTTGGGCGGCGCGGCGCTGGCGGCAGGCGCCAAGGCTGCGGCGTCTGGCTGGTGCGCGCCATGCAGCATTCGTGCCGCGACGACTAGCATCATCAGTGCTAGAAGCAGCAACAGCGCCCGCCCGTTGACGTGCAATGCCAGTGCCGAGCCGGCAAACGCGCCGGCAGCGCCGCAAACCGCAAAGATCAATGCTGCCCGCCATCTAACCAAGCCCGCACGTGCATAGCCGGCCAGATTGACGAGGGCGATCAGCGCAACTGACAAGGCTGTCGAGCCGATTGCCACGTGCGGATCGTCGATCTTAACGAAATACAGCAACATCGGTACACCCAGGATGCCTCCACCGCCGCCCACTAGTCCCAGGCAGAAGCCGATGGAGATACCTGATATTACCGCCAGTGCGATCTGGGCATGCAACAAGGTGAACGCCGTCAGCATATTGACTCTTCCTGTGGAGGCGGCGGGGCGTGCCGATTTTTTTCAGTCAGTGACTTCGAATGCGGCATCCTTCAGCTCGCCGAGCTTATAGGACATCCCCGTCTTGTCCGGCGAATCTGCAGCGGCTTGCGCCTCCAGCCTTTCGCGCACTGCAGCCAGGTGCTGCGCCCGGTGGCGGCGCAACACGTAGTCCCGAAAATTCTCCTGCTCAAGACTCGCCCAGGCAGCCTGCTTCGCCGCTTCCGAACGTTGGCGCGCCGCGTGTAGCTCGTCATCGGCAATCGTCGCGCTGGCATCAGTCATCAACTGATATCCATAGCGTTGCATGTCATCTTTTGCCAGCGTCTCGATGATCTCGATCTCATTGTGGCTGAGCTGCTTCTTGAACTTGTCAATGTTGGCGGCAATCGGTGGGAAACAGTTCGAAGCCCACAGGGCCGACAATTGCGAGATCTGATGCGCTTCCGGAGAACGAGCGACATCTAGCATCTCTGGGAGGTACTCGATCTCAAGGAAGCCACAAACTTTGCGGAGGGTTTCCTCCTGGCTCGCCAGAAAATCTTCGTAGCGTATTGTCAGTACGCGCTCGGGATGGCGCGCCATCAACTCCCTGGCCGCGCGGTGCGCGTCGACCCATGTCAGTGTGTTCGGCAACGTATCGAATTCGTGGATAATTGCGCGGTTCATTGACGCAACCTGGGCGCGCGGATCCCGCACCACGTTGAGAAAGCGCATGTCCGGGAACAGGGTCATCAGCTCGTCGGCGTAGTGCACGCTATCCAGCGACTTGTCCATGACCACATGCGCATTGTCGCGCTCGCCGGCCCGTAGCAGCAGCTCCCAGACGACGCGATGCACGCTGCGGCGCTCATGGCGTATCGCCTCGAAAATCTCCACAGGATCGAACACGACCTCAGGCCATTTGACCATGCTCGCCGCCTGGAGGCCGACCACATCCGTGACCAGGCGGAAGTAGGCGCGATCGTCTTCAAGGTCTCCATATAGCGGCAGCATTGGCATGAGATCGACAATGTGCAGCGGATACGGCGAATAGAAATACGGATTGAAATTGAGCCGCAGTCGCAGCGCATGGCTGCCGCAGCGCCTCAACGGGATCATTAGTACCGGTCGGGGACGGGGACCGGTAGTGCTGCTTACGGCTGCCTTCATCGCAAATTCTCCTCTTGGTGAAAAGGTTCATTGATGCTATCCGGCGGACTCTTAGCATCGGCCGCCGGTGTTCGGCCAACTGCGAAATACGCCGCGAAGGCGGCAATGAACTCGTCCAACTGGGTGGCAGGTAGGTAGTTGATCCCTGCCGCCGCTTTGCGGCCGCCGCCGCTTGGAAATTTCCCGCACAGCTCGTGCGCAGCGTGGATCTCAGGCGAACCCGAGCGAACGCTGACCGCATATGCGCCATCCGGCTTAGCTGTTAGGACGGCAAAGAACGCTGTTGGTCGCTGCGAAGCAAGCTGGTTGGCGAATTCGCCCGAGATGCGGCGGGCCCAGGGCGCGTCCGGCAATACGTAGAGTTCGCCTTCTGCCCATTGCCGCTCAGGCACAAGGGCCTCGGCACGGATCGCATCGTCGCTGTACCCGTCCGCCAGCAAGCGGAAATACGGCGAACTGGCAATAAATTCCAGCGGATCGACAAACTGGTGCACAGCCCTATATAGCGTTTGAGGCGCCACGTGGAGATCGTCGGTGCTATCCCCATACGCGTTGTAATTTAGCATTCGCCCCAGTTCGTCCAGCGCTTCCACGTGGTTTTCGCTGAGGCCGATGGTCGCTGCGAGGCGACTTGCGCTGGTGCGAAGGTTATCCCCAAACGCCGCCACGATCGCCCATTGCCGGAAGCGCCCCCGCAGATAGTGATCGACCAGGATGCTGGTACAGACATCCGGCGAGTCGTTCCAGCAAAAATCTAGCTTGGGATGCGAAAATGCCTGACGCGCCGAGTGGTGATCAAAGTAGCTCACGCGGCCACCGGCCTCCAGGAGGCGGGCGAGCGAAGTAACATTTGCATCAAGCGATATGTCAAGAACGGTGACATCGACGTCGCATTCGCTCGGCACCCTCTGCAGTAACTCGATATCCCGTTTGACCCCGCTGACCAGCGTGGCATCGCGGGGCTCGGCAAGCCTGAGTTGATGGAGCGCACAAATGCCATCGGCATCGCCATTGAATACATCATAGGCGTTTGGCTCGGCCGAAGCAGTGCTCTCGGACACGCTATCTCCCGCAGCCATTTCAAACACCGATGCAGCGGGCAAGGTAGTCGTACAACGCCGCTGTCGCACCTGCCAGCGACACCGTTCCAGTATCGAGCCGCAAGGCAGGAGACAACGGTTCCTCATAGGGCGAGGATACGCCTGTGAACTGCCGAATCTGCCCGCTGCGCGCCTTCGCGTACAGTCCCTTCGGATCGCGGGCTTCGCAGACTTCGGCCGATGTACTGACGTGAACTTCGAGGAATCGTTGGTGGCCGATGATGTCACGAGCCATGGCGCGGTCCGACCGATAGGGCGAGATGAACGCCGTAATTACAATCAATCCGGCATCATTCATCAGACGGGCTACTTCGGCACTGCGGCGGATGTTCTCCTTGCGGTCCGCCTCCGAAAACCCGAGATCCCGATTCAGTTGGTGGCGGATATTGTCGCCATCCAGCACGAAGCAAGGGCGTCGTCCAGCGAGCAAGACGCTTTCCAGCTCATAGGCAATCGTGGATTTTCCGGCGCCGCTCAGGCCAGTTAGCCAGACAGTGGCTGGAGAGTAACCAAACTGGCTTGCTCTGGCTTGCGCGGTCACGCTTCCCGAATGCCAGAAGATATTTGATGGCGCGTCATGGGAGCCACCGTGATCCGCCAGTTTTTCATCAGTCGTGTCTACCTCTTGACTGAGCGCACTATGTTTCATAACGAGGTCTTCCTTGCACGATGACACTGCGATATGAGCCGCGCAAGCGACTGCGCGGCGGCCGATTACTGTTGCTGCCGAGCGTCGATCTTGTCGCTGGGATTCGCGACTAGACTGACGTGCAGCAGTTCTACCGGTGTGCCAGGCTCAGCCAAGCGCTGTTGAAGAACGCCTTGCAGTCACTGACATGACGCTGGATGTTTCCGGAAACAAGCCGTGGTGGTCTTGCGCAGATGGAAGGCCAGCGCCTGGGTCATGCCTGTCGCGGACGCCAGCTAGCTTGAAAACGCTCACAACGCGGACTAGATTGCCGGCCTGCTCCCGCAGCGACTCGGCAGCGGCGGCGGCTTCCTCGACCAGCGATGCATTTTGCTGCGTCACTTGGTCCATCTGCGTTATCGCCTGATTGACTTGCTCAATACCGCCTGACTGTTCTTCGCTCGCCCCCATGATCTCGGCCATGATATGGGTCACTCGCTGGATGCTCGTCACGACCTCGTTCATCGTCGCGCCAGCCTGCTCGACCAATTCATTGCCAGCCTCAACTTTCTGGACTGAATCCCCGATCAGGCCTTTGATCTCTTTAGCAGCGCCCGCGCAGCGTTGAGCCAGATTGCGCACTTCCGCGGCAACCACCGCAAAACCGCGTCCATGTTCGCCTGCGCGCGCCGCTTCGACAGCGGCATTCAACGCCAGAATATTGGTTTGGAACGCAATGCTATCGATCACCCCGATGATATCGGCGATCTTTTTCGCGGATTCATTGATAGACCCCATCGTGTCAACCACTTCCGCCACCACGGTTCCTGCCTTCCCGGCCACATCTGATGCCGCCGACGCGAGTCCATTGGCGTGCCTCGCATGTTCCGTGTTCTGCTTTACCGTAGCAGTCAGTTCTTCCATTGACGCCGCACTTTGCTCCAGTGCCGCCGCTTGCTGCTGCGTACGCGAGGATAGATCTTGGTTGCCGCTGGCAATCTGGCTGGAGGCCGTGGCGATGGTATCCGTGCTGACGTGGACCTGGCTTACGATCTCGGCAAGGCTGTCACGCATCGTCTTCATGGTGTACATCAGGCTTGACCGGTCGCCATCCTTTGTCTTGATTCTGACTGCCAACTCTCCCGCGGCGATCCGGCTGGCTATTTCGACCGCATCGACTGGTTCACCGCCGAGCTGGTTTAGCAGTCCGCGCGTAATCAGCGCTGCCGCGCCAATACTTGCCAGGATGCCGAGCCCGCTCAGCATCAACATCAAGTTCCTGCTGTGGTCATAGGCGGCCTTCGCTTCAGCAGTATTCTTTTCGCTGAGCTTGTCCTCAAACTCTCTCAGTTGACGCAGTAGGCTCCACCACTTCTTCTGTACCGGCCGGTATTCGAAGCGCAGCAGCTTGTATGCCTCGTCCTTCTGGTCTGACAGGATAAGTTCTTTCGCCTTCGCGACGAAGGGCTTCGCGAGCTCCGCCTGCTGTCTGATCTGCTCGAAGAGCGCCTTTTCCTCTTGGGTTGTGTCGCTTAAGGTTGCGAACATGTTGCCCAGCTTCTCTTGGGACTCCGCATAAACCTTGGACTGTGCCTCGATACGGCCTACTTCGATCTCGATTTCGTTCTTCTGATCGGGATCGAGCAGTATCAGATTGCGAAAGGCTAGTGCACGCTCTGTGATGCTTTGGTCCATTTTGGCCGCCAGCTTCGCCTCGACATTGTTGATGTCGGTAATTTCCACCATCATGCCCTGAAGTCGGGCTAGGCGATTCAAGCCAAACAGCGTCACAACTGCGAGCAGGCTAACGATAAGCCCAAAGCCGATTGCTAATCGAGCCACCACTCTCATGCGCGAGAAGTTCATTCTTAGTCCTTTTAGCCTCGCTGGCTGCCATTCAATGTGATCAAGTGGTCATTAGCAGTCTTATGACCATCTCTAGCAGCGGATAACGACAGCTTTCAACGACATATGTAGGGTTGATATACGTTTTTTTTCTTAGGAGAAAATTTCATATCGATTTAACAAAAGTCATAAATCTATAGGATTATCCTGAGTCTTTATCAGAAAATCCTTAATTTTTTGGGCCGCAGCCCAAGGCCAGTCGCTTCAGGGTAAGCGGCGCTGGTTCGGCTATAGGGAGGCTAAAATCGACTCCTAGGTTAGGAATTTGACGTCCTCTCCGCCCTAAAGGACAGAGATTCCTTCTGCAAGAGGGGCACGCCCGCCCCCGGCTTCCGACGAAGCCTCATTCACAGCAGCTTTACCGGCCGCTGTGGAAAATGCCTGTTCCACGCTAAGGATTCCCATACGCAGAATGTTCTTCGCTGCATTGACATCGCGCTGGTGTGACGCCTGACACACCGTACAGGTCCACTCTCGAACACCGAGAGCCGGCCGCCCCGTGGGACCTGTTCTTGCGTCGCAGCAGGAACAGGTTTGAGCGGAATAGCGTTTATCGATTTCCTCGAACCATACGCCCGCGCTATCGCTTTTGTACTGGAGCATGGTGCGGAACGCGCCCCAGCCCTCATCCAACACAGACTTGGCCATGTTGGTAAAATTCCACACGAAATTCACCTCCCGCGCTTGGAGTCGAAGCCAGGCAGCATGTTTGTCCTTGATGCGCAAGCGCAGGACGCGAGTGACGGTCGAAGTATGAGAGGTGGCTAACATACCGAGTCTAAGACTCGGTTTTAGCCTTCCCGATAGCGGACCCTGCGCCGCTTACCCCGCCCTGAAGTGACGGGGCTTGCGCGGCTATCTTATTGGATCAACGAGCCTTGGCCGCCCCGCCTATCTTGGGATGCTTGCGTCGCGGAAGACCGGAGGAAGGAGCCGCGGCGGCAGGCGGCAGGCGGCAGGCGGCAGGCGGCAGGCGGCAGGCGGCAGGCGGCAGGCGGCAGGCGGCAGGCGGCGCATTATTGCACCATGGAATGCTTGATGGCGTAGCGCGCGAGGTCGATGTTGTTGTCCAGCCCGAGTTTCCTCATCAGCCGCACCTTGTGCGTGCTGACCGTTTTAGCGCTTAGCGAGAATGTCCGGGCGATGTCGTTGATGCTTTCACCGGCGGCGAGCCGCTGCAGCACTTGGTATTCGCGGTTGGAGAGAATCTCGTGGGGCGGCGCGTCGCCGGCACTATGGTCCCTGAACACGATCGCGTCGACGAGGCTGGGATCTATGAAGCGCCCTCCTTGTGCGACCTTTCGGATTGCAGTCAACAGGATGTTCGAGTCGCTATCCTTGGTGACGTATCCGCTGGCGCCGGCTTTGAGCGCGCGCGAGGCGACCTGAGCTTCATTGTGCATGCTAAATATCAGGATACCCAGCGCCGGCCACTCAATTCGGATGCGTCCGATAAGGTCAAGGCCGCTGATGCCGGGCATGTTCATGTCCAGCAGCAGCAGGTCTACGGGGTTGCGGCGCATCTTGTCGAGAACTTCCGCGCCACCTGCTGCTTCGGCACTTACCGCGATATCGCCCGAGGTTGCGATGACCTGACGCAGCCCACTGCGTACAATGGCGTGGTCATCTGCAATGAGAATGTTGATCATGATTCATTGCCCCTACCGGGAAATAGTGATGGAAACGATTTTGCCGGCGCCCCGGGGTAATTTCCCGAGAGTCCCGTTCCGGCAGGGCCAGGCACGCATCATAGCCGGAAATAGTTCCAGCCTGGCGTGACGAAGAACGTCATTCCCACATCAGGATAATCTGTAAAATTTATAGGGAAATTCCTATGCCTATTCGTTCAGTCTGAACGGGAAGGAGGCTGTGCCGCGCACCCCTTTAGGGTAGATCCTTATACGATGATGGTCCCCACCATCTGGTAGATGCGACATGAAGCTCGCGAGCGGCAAAGAGGCTCGCAAACTGCTCTCGCGAGTTGACCAGGCCTTTCGCTTGCAAGGTACCGTTCTCTCCGATCAGCACCGCATAGGGGTGCTTCGAGACGCCATAGGCTATGCTCAATTCGTCAGATAGGATGTAAGGAAATTCTTGCAGGCCAGCTAGCCTTATAAACTCGAGATGCGCCAGGCGTTCGCCGTCAGAAGCGAACACAACTCGGAGCCAGCCACGCTTCCGCTCAGCTACGCGCTTCACGTGCGAAATAAGCTTCTTGCATGATGAATACGTCGGAGAAACAAAGACCAACAATGTCGCTTTCTCGCTGGCCTGGCCGTAAGGAGCTCCAAGCTGGATCGGAATGCCGGCCAACGAAGGTATGAGCAAGGCTGGCGCTTTATCGCCAACTTTCGGACCGTCATCCATCGTAAGCTCGTCCATGGGCGCGGCGGCCCGGACATGGTGGCTTCCGATATTCCGCGTAAGCTTTATGCAGAATGCGAGCACGGAAAGGAACAGAAGCCAGAGGAGCGCATTGGATATCAGAAGCGCTTCATTCATGATGAGTGACCTCATGCTTTGACAGGGTATGCCTGTCCATGAAACGTAGATTGCAAGCGGCCGAGTGAAAATCTCATCGATATAGGAACTGCCAAGCGCGAACCCGGGTCCTTGCTATAGGTTCATCGGTCATGGCGGCACCGAGAGAGATCAGTTTCACCACAACAGGAAGAGGCGTGGCCGATTGCAAACAGGCGAGGTGGGCTAACACTTTGAGACACCCAGAGGCCCGGCACGGAGGCGAGATGAAAGCTAAACAATTTCCAGGCTGAACCCTTCAGAGACAATCCCCTCATGCTACGGACGGGCTCAGCGGTCGTTGCGTGCGGCAGGACTCGCCATCTTGAGGACTTTGCCAAGCGGACCCGTTCTTGTCCGATCGGTATCGCTGAACGGGCCGGGCAAGGATCCAGAATTCGTAGAATTGGCACTTCGACTGCTATCGCCGCGCTGCGTCGGTCTCAGGTCATGCCGCCTCGCGCGCCTAAGTTGTAGGAGCTCGTGCCTCGCTACCTCTTCCTTGCAACCTCCGCGCCGGCGTCCATTAAACCTCAACGAAACGCCGGCCTGCGCAGGCTCTATCTGCTACACGGTGACTACTGACCTAGCACGTGCTCGCCAATAATCTTCTCGGGACTTTCCAGCGGGCCGCCAGTGTTTGCGTGCTCGAAATAGTCGTACCAGCCAGTGGCGGCCACGCCGGCAAGGAACGCGTCGCGTGCTTCCAGCGACTCCATTTCCCAAATCGACCAGAAGTCGAATCCCTTGTGAGCCTTATCCAAGGTACGGTCGATCCTGCCAAAGCCGAGTGTGCGGATTCCAGCGCTGGCCATCTGCTGCACTGCCTCCCCAATCTTGGCAGCGAAAGCCGCGCGCTCCTGCTGAGACAGCGCGTGCCAGGTCGCCTTGTACGACCAGTGTTCAACGAGATAGTGTTTCACTAGCGATTCCTATTTGAGAGACAACCAAAAGGAGCCAAAGGCAATCGGGATCCCTCACGGGTTACCATCTTGCCGCCGGCCCTGCGGGGCTTACCTTAGCGGCATGCGGGTGGTGCAGAAAATCCGCCAAGCTCGCGCTCCAAAAGCTTTGCGAACTGCAGTGGCGTACGGTCTTCCAGGTACGGCCCGATCAGTTGCACGCCCATGGGCATGCCGTCGACAAAACGGCCTGTCGGCACCGCCGTGGCAGGCAACTCCGCGACCGTCGCGAGCGAGGGCCATTGCAGGTTATCCAGATACGGACGCGGAAGCCCGTTGACGATCATGCTGCGGGATTCGCTGACGGTGATCGGGTCGAGGGCGCCATCGCCGCGATGATCGTGCGGATACGCGACAGTCGGCATCACCGGGCAGATCAGTAGGTCATAGCGCGTAAAGAATTCGCGCCAAATTCTGAAAAGTCGCTCACGCTGCTCCGCCACAGCCAGGGACTCGAACTTGCGCATGGTCAGCGCTCGCGCCGTCCGCGCCACGTAGCCGTTGTCCTCGGGTGGCAGCGCGGCGGCGGCATCCAGGAGTTGCTGCACCACAGTCGGCGGCAGCCCGCCACCCATGATGGGCAGCAGCGTCAACAGATAGGTATCGTAGGAAGCGTGCGGATCCAGGTTCGGCCTTGCCTGAGTATCGACTGTCACGCCCAAGCGGCGCAGGTCATCAGCATAGGCCTCCATCGCTTCAAGGCAACCCCCATCGACCGCAAAGGCATCTGCCCAGAGGCCGACGCGAAAGTCCTGCAGCCGCTGGTGCCGGCTCGGCGGGATCGCGACACGCCATGCGGTCTGATCCAGTTCACTGGGAGCGACCAGCACATCCAGCGCCAGCTCGAGGTCTCGTGGGCTGCGCGCCAATGGCCCGCCGACGCCCATCTCGTAGCCGCCGCCGTACTGTCCCGGCAATGGCGGGATGTGGCCGCTCATCGGCACTACGCCATAGCTGGGCTTGTGTCCATAGACGCCGCAGAAGTGGGCCGGACAGCGAATCGAACCGCCCATGTCACTCCCTACTTCCAGCGGCGTGAACCCCGCGGCAACGGCAGCCGCCGCGCCGCCCGAGGACCCGCCGACGGAGCGCCCGGCGTTCCACGGATTGTTCGAGGTCCCATAGACCGGGTTACTGGACTGCCAGTCGAAGGCACCCGGCGGCACGTTGGTCTTGCCGAAGACAATGGCTCCGGCCGCCTTCAGCCGGGCCACCGGCGCCGCGTCTTGTTGCGGCCGATGTTGCGCCAGGAACGGGAAGCCGCAGGTGGCCGGCATACCAGTGACTTCGTAGGTATCCTTGATCGTCATCGGCAGCCCGTGCAGCGGCGGCAGTTCACACGATGCAGATTTGTTGTCTGCCAGACGGGCTGCCTCAAGCGCACCTTCTACATCCTGCGCCACAACCACATTCAAGGCAGCATTGTGCTTGCTGACCTGCTCAAGATGCAGGTTTAACAGCTCGACCGCGCCAATCCGACGCTCGCGCAACATTGCCAGCCAATCTGTAGCAGACTGAAAGAGGTCTGAAGTGGAAGGGGCGTTTGGCATGGTGCTGCTCACTAAAATTCTCCGATGTAAAGATCGTCGCCAAGGCAACGCGATCGATGTCTGGCCGAAGGCTAGACCTCCTTTACTCCCGCGTCATCTCCCAAATGGGAGAAGGGCACGCAGCATTTGTTGTGTATGGCTAAAAGGACGCCTCTTTCAGGCACTCGAGCGCTCGCGTAAGTACCAGTTCTCATGGCATCGAAATTGCCTCATAGTCATCTAGTCAAACCCCAAAGCATCCTAGTCCGTGGCAATTGCGACTTTCGGCGACCCTTTGTTGCTGCATCTTTATGGCTCCTGCACCGAATCGAAGCGGTGGCGAGAAACCCTGGATATTCTGTGCACCGAAACGGGCGCGCGCTCTGCTGTGGTGCATGCGATCCAGGTCCAAGGCTCTCAAGTACGCAGCTATTGGACTGCCCACGATACGTGGCTTGACAGTTTTAGCTACGACACATTCACTTCCGATTTGTCAAATCCAAGGCTGGAATGCGAACGGCTACGTAGAGTAGCTGGAGGGTTGGTGAGCGATGACGACCTTTTTCGCGATGTGGAACGCCCTATTGTGAAGCGACTACAGACCCAGCTTCGCGACATCGGCCTTGGTCGCTTCCTCGGTGCGTTGACATCGGTGGGACGCGGGAGATATGTGGCTCTTGCACTACACCGTGATACCAATGACACGAGCGACTTTTCGACGCGACAGCGAGATCGTATCGTGTCGCTACTGCCGCACTTTCAACAAGCGGTTTCTCTCGCGGAAACAGTGGCGGCCAGCCAGACGGCTGAGGCATTGCTTCGTTGCCACTTAGATAGGTGGCAGTGTGGTTTGGTAGTGTGCGACACTTCGGGCGAAGTGCAATGGCTGAACCAAAAGGCAAGGATCCAGTTGAATGCCGGGCATGGGCTTTTCCTTCGCGACGGCGTACTGAGAGCTGTCGGCTCACTGTCCCAACAGCGCTTGTCTAAGGCGTTGCACGAGCAGGCGGCCAGCAGCACGCCGGGATTCCTAGCCATTCAGTCCGGTAATCTGAGTTGGCATCTCGCTGTGCAAGGGCTAGACTCCGTGGGCCCGGATGGCCGGTTGAAGTCGCTGTTAATTACGCTAACGGACAACCATCCTGCTGGGCAAATTCCAGCGGAAGCATTGATGGCGTTATTCGAATTGACCGGCGCCGAAGCAAAGCTGACCAGCGCTTTGGTTGCCGGCACGTCGCTTGAGGAGTATGCACTCCTGCGAGGCGTAACAGTGGGGACCGCACGTTATCAGCTCAAGAGGGTACTGGCAAAGACCGGTTCGAGCCGCCAATCGGACCTGGTGCGCCGGGTCCTATGCAGTGCCGCGGGTCACATCATAGACGTATCCCAACATTGATTTGCCAGTGAAGGCAGCGCGCAACGTGCTGCACCAACACAGGTGAGGCGGTCCGGCTACCAATAACATCCTGTTAGCTCCCCGCCGGGGGTATAGCTACGTTCCCATGCTGGCACGCTAAAGGACCATTGCTGTTGGCTCACCAAATGTGAGACCTCTCGTCCTACAGTGCGACGGTAAGCCGTCGCTTGCACGTTCTAGCCTGCCCAGCGCCCCCCCCTCTTATCCAGCCGAAAGCGGAAGACTCACCTCAGCCCGCCCGGGGGCTCATTAGGCTCTTCGCGATCCCCAAACACCGACACCGCCCGGCCAGCACGTCGTCCCGCCCCTGGGAATTTATGATTCTCCGCATTATTAAGTACGGACTTCATATCAATGGTGCCGCCTCAGCACATCTTCCAACTGAAAAATTGGCATAAGCCGAGCCAAATCCATGAATTCCCTTATACCAAATGGAAGATGCTGGAAAATTAAATAATCTATAGAGTCGAGCTTGCTGACATGCCAAGGGATCATAAAAATCCGGCCGCAGCGCCCCTGATTTATACGGCAACCACATCCCGGAGGAGCTTGAACACAATGCAGTCCAGCCGCTTACATCTTTCTTTGAGACTGTTTCTATTGGCCATGGCCGCCATGTCGCTGGATGCCACGGCAATCGAAGGCGGACAGCCAATTACACCGTTCGGTATTTTCGAGTTCGGAACTGGCATGCTACCTCCGCCATCTGACCTCCCTGCAGTGGGATTCCGCGCAGCCCATTTCTCGGCGAATCGCCTGAATGACAATGCCGGCAACCGGGCACCCGTCAGCGCTGACCTGACCATTAATAGCTATGCTGTCTCGCTCGTCAAGATGACTAATGCCACTCTTCTTGGAGGAAGGTATGGTTTTGGCGTAGTCGTTCCTTACTTCGACATGAATGCGAATTTTCTTGGCATTCCGACGCCGGTCGGCCCAATGAATGTCACCGGTAGCCCTAAGGCGCTGGCCGATGTCCAGGTTATTCCTCTTATTCTTGGATGGCAACCCAGCGATAACTTCTTTGTTAACACCTCGCTCGCACTGCAAGTACCGGTCGGGAGCTACGACAAGAACAGGCAAGTTAATCCTGGGGTTAATCACTGGACGATATCGCCAACGCTTGGTTTCACCTACATTACTCCGTTCGGAGGCGAAGTATCTTCAAATATTCAGATTAATTTTCATACCCGGAACAACGCTACAGACTACAGGTCCGGCATGGAATACCAGCAGGATTTCGGAATAGGTCAACATATCGGGTCGTGGACAGTCGGCCTGGGGGGCTACTTTTCTAAGCAGTTCACGGACGACATCCAGGCCGGACAAGCGATTGGGAACAGAGCGAGCGTGGTTGCGGCCGGGCCAGCTATCCAGTTTTTCAAACCAGGTTCTGGCCTGCCATTGGTAACACTGCACGCCTATAAGGAGTTAGCTTCAAAAAACAGGGTGCAGGGACACCAAATTGCGTTGAAGCTGGGGTGGACTTTCTGATTCATTATTGGGGCGGGGATCTTGTAACGGCGCTTGGCTAGCTTGGTTCTCGCGCCATGCCTACCAGAATCACATGGTAGCTTTTTGCGCTACCGACGGCAGCAGACTGGCATCCTGAAACGCCGCGGAAAGCGGCGATGCCGACGGTTCCAAATGGAGCCACGGCAAGTTGCTTTCAAAGCTTACTCAGGTTTTTGGCGCGCAGTAGCGGCGCAGCGAAATCGATAAAGGTTCGCACCCGCGCCGATATCAGCTTTGCATGCGGATATAGCATTGTGATAGGAATAGGATCGGTCTCGAACTTGCGCAGGACAGGTCGCAATTCTCCCGCCTTGACCGGCGCCTGCACCATGTACGACAAGAATGCGCCGATGCCGATGCCGTCCCTGCAAGCATTGATGGCGGCGTCGACCGAATTGGTCGAAAAGCACGGCGCCAGGCGCACCGTCAGCGTGCTACCGTTGTCACGGAATTGCCACTCGCTGAGCACGCTGCGGCCGGTGAATCGAATAATTGTGTGCGAGTCCAGCGCATGGGGATCGCGCGGCGTGCCGTTGCGCTTCAGGTACTCGGGACTGGCGCATAGCACACGCTGAAGGAAGCCGACTGGCACCGCATGTAGGGTGGAGTCGTTGAGATGCCCTATCCGTACCGCGACATCGACGCCTTCCTCGATGAGGTCAATGCTGCGGTCGAGCAACAGTAACTCCACTGTCAATTCAGGATGCGCCCGCATGAACTGCATGATCAGCGGTGCGACATGTAGCCGGCCGAACAGCACCGGCGCCGTCACCACTAGCTTTCCCGCCGGCTTCGCCTTGGTATCGAACAGCGCCTCTTCCGCCTGCTCCAGTTGGCCGAGCACCGCCTTGCAAATGGAAAGGTAGCGATCGCCCTCATCCGTCAGGCGGATGCGGCGCGTGGTGCGGTTGAACAGGCGGACGCCGAGGTTGGCCTCGAGTTCGGCCAGCCGGCGTACCACAGTCGGCGGCGATGTGTCGAGCACGGCAGCAGCCGCGGTCAGGCTGCCGCGCTCTGCGATTTCGATGAAAGTCTCGATGCCCCGAAGTTTGTCCATAGAGGATCTGAGTGCGCGCTGGAATTAGTTCATATTATGAAGAAATTTATTCCGTTTATCGCCATTTTTTTCAGTAATACTTCGGGTGCACAATCGGTTCACCCCCTCTTGAGAAACCAACATGCAACCAGCCATTCATATCAAACTGTATCGCAACATCCTGTCCGGACATGCGCATCGCGCCGAACTCTTCCTGTCCCTACTCGGCTTGCCATACACGGCAATCGACGTCGACCTGCGCACGGGGCAGCAGAAACAGCGCGAATTCTTGACACTTAATCCCTTCGGACAGGTGCCGGTAATCGATGACAACGGCACCGTGGTAGCGGACTCGAACGCGATCCTGGTGTACCTCGCGTCGAATTATGGCGACGAACACTGGCTGCCGCGCGACGCTATCGGTGCGGCGAACGTGCAACGGTGGCTGTCGGTTGCGGCAGGCGAAATCGCCTTCGGACCGGCAGTTGCACGTATGGGCAAACGCTTCGGTATGCCAGTCGACACGGAAGGCGCCGCGCGTCGTGCAGAATCCCTTTTCACGGTGATGGAAAGCGTATTGCAAACGCGCCCCTTCCTTACAGGTGAACACATTACGATCGCCGATATCGCCTGCTATAGCTACATCGCTCGCGCTCCCGAAGGCGATATCGCTCTTGAACCTTACCCCGCGCTCCGTACTTGGTTGGGGCGCATCGAGGCATTGCCGCATTTCGTGCCGATGATTGAGCTGCCGTCGCCCAAGGCTAATGCAGCCTGATCCAATAAGATAACAGCACTGGGTTTCCGTCTTCGCGGGAACTTGGTGGCTTACCTGATCGGCCTTAGAACGGAGGCCGAGTTTTTAGGCGTTCCCCTGACGTGAGCTGGGGGAACGCAGTGTGTGCGCCTCTGGGGCCGATTACCGTGCCAGGTTCGGCAAGCGTGCCGGCAACGGTGCCTCATCGATGCGCGGTAGCACTCCCGTGTCATAGACGTCGCGTCCGTCGAACACGGTGCGCAGCACATCGGTCCTCGCCAGGGCATCCAGGTCGGCGGTCAGCGGATTATGGTCGACGATGGCGATGTCCGCCTTGTAGCCAGGTTTGAGCACGCCGATGCCTTCCCACTGCATGAGCCTCGCCGTGTTCACGGTCCAGGCGTCGAGAGCCTGTTGCGCGTTGATGGTGTGGCTGGAGGCGGCGTTGCGGAAGTCAGAAAGGGCCAATTCTCCCGTCTGCGCCAGCTTCATGTGCTCGAACGGGCTGAAGGGCCCCCAGTCCTGGCCGAGCGACGTGTTAGCGCCTGAAGCGAAGAGTCTGCCCACGGGGATGACCTGATCCATCATCTCTTCACCGAGGCGCTCGCGGTACATATCGCCCTTGCCCCAGCGGAAACTCATGCTGGTGGTCAGGTTCAGCTTCAGATCCGCGTAACGGCGGATGGTCGCCTCGTCGATGACCATGTTGTGTTGCATTACCCAGTCGGCGTTGCGTACAGCGTCTTCCAGATTCTCCGCTTCAAGGATCTCGAGGAACTGTCGGTGATCGGTTTGACCCGCCTGGATGAGGTTAAGGCGCACCTTGTGGTGCGCGCAGTAATGGATAATTTCCCTTTCCATCTCCGGCGACACGAAGTCATGGCCAGTGGTCGGCCTGCCGTATGGATCGGGATAGGGCTTGTCCATGCGCAGCAGGCCAGTCCAGCAGGGACCGTCGATACCGAGGGTCGCTCCGTTGAAGCGAAGAATCGGATCATCCTTTGATGTGAGCAACGCGGCGTGTGCCAGGTTGAACCGAATATGCTCATCGGTCAGGCTCGCCCCGAAGTCCCAGGGTGCTGGCGCCACCTCCAGCGTGCCCAGCACCCGCATCGCCAGCCGTCCGTCGTCGCGCAGACGCTTGTAACCGAGCAGGTGCGGCAGTTCCATGGCGTGACACTCATAGGCCCCGGTGGTGCCCCATCGGTGTGCCCGCGCCTGGCCAAGCAGCCCGCCGTGGTACCACAGTTCGTCGGGCGGGGGAGCGGCCATCATCTTGGCCTGGATTTGCTCGCGCCAGAACGCATCCGGATTGTAGTAGCTGATCACTGTGCCGGTGAAGATGCCGGTGGGCTCTCCATTGGCGTCCTTCTCGATCCAGACGTCGCCGGCACGATCGGGCGTTTCGCGCGTGATGCCGAGCACCTGCAGCGCCTTCGAATTCATCGCTACGATGTTGGGCACGACCGGCGAGAGGGCCATGATCATCAATGGATGGTCTGGCGCTGCCGTGTCGAGCACCCTGCGGTCTGGCAAACAGCCCTCAGTCAGGTCCTTGTAGGACCGGCGAAGCATATAGTTCGGCTCGCCCACAGGAGTGGCGAAGACCCACATGCCCGCCGGCACGTGCGCGACATGAGCGCGGATGCGGGCCACGATGTCGGCATGGTCGCGTGCGTCGTACAGGTTGACCGCCCACACATCCTGAGCGCCGGTATGCAGGAAGTGAGGATGCGAATCAAGGATGCCGGGCATCACGCACGCGCCTTTCACGTCGATGCGCCGGGCCGAGGCGCCGGCGAGCGAACTCATGTCATCGAAAGAGCCGGTAGCTACCACCGTATCGCCTTCCAGGACCAGCGCTTCATGTGTCTCCCGCCGCTCGTTCTGGGTGAGGACTGGCCCACCGAAGATAAGCGTTCGATTAGTTGGCGTTGGCATTTCACATATCCTTGAGGTGCGGCAGGAAGCCGAGGTCATCGGAGAAGGGGACGTCCAATCCGCTGTGGACATTGCCCCGTCTACGCGGGAATGGCGGTGGAGGTTGATGCATCATCTGAACCGGATTACGGCCTCCGTTCCGATGTGAAGGTAACGGAGGCCGTCTTCAGTTGCAGCTGTTCAATGCGCGGCGTGGTCACATTGCGGACTGCAGACATGCCCGCTCCGGCGAAGGGCGGAAGCGAGGTCGAGGTCCTGAACCCGCTCGGCTGGCAGGTCCGCCTCATCCAGCCGGGGCAGAATCCTGGTGTCGAATACGTCCTTGCCGCCAAGGACAGTCCTTAACACCTGAGCCTGCGGCAGCTCACTGATATCGCATGTGAGGGGATTTCGATCAACGATGGCCAAGTCCGCCTTGAAGCCAGGTTTTAGCGCCCCGATCCCCTCCCACTGCATCAGCTTGGCATTGTTGACTGTCCAACCGTCGAGCGCTTGTTGCCGGCTTATCGAGTATCCAGGGCCATCATGGCGGCGCCCAGATGCAAACTCGCGAGTCTCTGCAAGGGCCATATGCTCGAAGGGACTCGCTGGCCCCCAATCCGAACCGAGGCCGACATTGGCACCGGACGCGAACATCTCGCCTATCGGCACCAGATCCTTGAGGGCTTCCTCGCCCATTCGTTCCAGGTACATGTCACCCTTGCCCCAACAGAAACTAAGAGTGCTAGTGAAGTGGAAACGCAAATCGGCGTAGCGCTCGATGGTCTTCCCGTCGATGAAGATGCTGTGCTGCATAACCCATTCCCGCGCTCGCACGTCCCAGTCGGCAAGGAATGGTTCGAGCAACTCCAGAAACTCGCGATGGTCGGGAATTCCACATTGCACCATGTTTAGCCGAACGTTGTTCCGAAGACAGAACTCGATGGCTTCGCGCTGCATCGCGGCCGAGACGAATGTCCGCCCACGCGTCGGACGGCCATACGGGTCCTTGTAGTCGCGGTCGCTTCGGAGGGCGGCCGACCAGCCTGGACCGGACGGCACCAACGTTAGGCCATTGACACGGAACATCGGATCAGTGGTCTGGGTGAGCGTTGCCGCAAGAGCAAAGTGTGCGCGAATCACTTCCTCGGTCAGATGCATGCCAGCGTCGAAAGCATGCTGGGCGCCTTCCAGCGTGGCTAACACACGCATGCTTAGGCCGCCCTCGTCGCGCACGCGCTGATAGGCGGCGATGTGCGCAGCGTCCATCGCGTGCCCCTCATAGGCCGAAGTAACGCCGCGCTTCGTTGCCGCGAGCTGGCCCGCGAGCGCCCCTTTGTACCAAAGGTCGTCAGCGGGACGGAAGTGAGCTGCAACGCGGCTTAACCAGAATGGGTCGCTATTATAGTAGTTCGTCACGTGGCCGCTGAAGATGCCAGTGAGTTCGCCGTTCGCGTCTTTTTCGACCCAGACATCATTGACACGGTCAGGAAGGTCGCGCGTGAAGCCAAGCATCTGCAGCGCCATGGAGTTCATGGCGCAGATATTCGGCAGCCTCGGCGCATAGGCCTGGATCCACACCGGATGGTCGGGCGCCACGGAGTCCAGCTCCTTGCGGTTGGGTAGCCGGCCTTCCGGGAGATCCCGCCACGATCGACGGGTGAAGTAATGCGGCTCACCGACCGGCGTAGTCAGAATCCATCCGCCACGAGGTGTAGTTTCAACACGCGACCGGATGCGCGAAAGGATGTCTTGGTGATCCTTTGCGTCGTACAGGACAACACTTTCCGCATCAAAGCTTCCGAAGTGCAGGAAGTGGGGATGATTATCGATCAGCCCCGGCATCACACAAGCCCCCTCGACATCAACCTTGTGCGCAGCAGCTCCAGCGAAGGTCTTCATGTCGTTCAGCGATCCCGTCGCGAGGACGGTGTCACCTTCCAGCACGATGGCTTCATGGGTTTCGCGCCCTTCATTCTGGGTGAGCACGGGGCCGCCGAATATCAGCGTGCGTCTGGTTGGATTGGCCATTTCGAAATCTCCTTGAGATCGATTATTAGTTTCAAACAACGTGCCTGGTGAGGTCGTGCTACTTCGCACGCTCTGCGTAGAAGGCCTGCAGATGAACTTCGCTTTCCGGCGTGCAGGAACCGCCGTCGACAATCACGGTCTGCCCGGTGACGTAGCTTGCCTGGTCGCTGGCCAGATAGAGCATCGCGTGGCCGATGTCTTCCGGATGCCCGAGTCGCCCCAGCGGAATCGCCGCGGCCATCTGGGCCATCTCTTCCTCGCTGGCCAGCAGGTCCATAGCCTGCGTCCGGATATAGCCCGGTTCCACGGCGTTGACGGTGATGCCGTCGCGCGCGTACTCAAGTGAAGCTGCCCGGATAAAGCCGTTCAGGCCAGCTTTGCTGGCGGCATAGTGCGCCAGCAACGGCATCGCTACCCGCGGCCCGGTCACCGACGACGTGAACAACAGGCGGCCGCGGCCCCGCTGCCGCATTGACGGCGCCACGGCGCTCGACAGCCAGAACGCGGCCTTCAGGTTGACTGCAAGGGTTTCCTCGAGCTGCTCCTCAGTCAGATCTTCGATCGTGACCATCGGGAACACGCCAGCGTTGTGCACCAGCACATCGATCGCGCCGAATTCCGCAAGGACCGCATCCACCAGTCCTGTCGCGCCCTTCCCTGTGCTCATGTCCGCTTGCACGTAGCAAGCGCGGCCACCGCGGGCCACGATGGCAGCCGCAGCCTTATCGCCGCTTTCCGCATTGCGTGCAGCAAGAACCACGTGGGCGCCGGCCCGGGCAAAGACCTCTGCGATGCCCTGGCCGATGCCCTGGCTCCCCCCGGTGATCACGGCAACTCGTCCTTCCAGATTGAACATATCCTCACTCCATTGCGCCAAGCGCTTCGTCAAGGGTGCCGATCAGCAGGTCGGCGTGGTCCCGCTCGAACACCATCGGCGGGCGCATCTTCAGCACGTTGCCGTGGTGGCCGATCGTGCTGATCAGCACGCCACGACGACGCATTTCGTTGATAAGCCAGCGCGCCTCGGCCGTCGCAGGCACGCGCGTGGAGCGGTCGGACACCAGCTCAAGGCCGAAAAACAGCCCCTTGCCGCGTACCGCGACCACCCGTTCATGACGCTCGGCCAAATCGCGCAGGCGGCTCTGCAGGTACTCGCCGACATCGTGGGCGTGGCTTACCAGTTGCTGCTGCTCGATCACGTCGAGCACTGCAAGCCCGACGGCTGCGGATACTGGGTTGCCGGCGAACGTGTTGAAGAACATCGCGTCCTTCAGGAACGCGTTGGCCAGTTCGGGGCGGGTCACCATGCCACCGATCGGATGTCCGTTTCCCATCGGCTTGCCCAGTGTGACGAGATCAGGCACTACGTCAAACGATTGGTGCCCCCAGAAATGTTCGCCAGTCCGGCCGAAGCCGGACTGCACTTCGTCAGCAATGAACAGGCCGCCGGCAGCCCGGACCTTGGCCACGAGCCGTTCGAGATAGCGAGGTGGCAGCCGCGTCAGACCCTCGGTGGTAAACAGCGTATCCAGCATCAGCGCTGCCACGCCGTGGCCTTCGCGCTGCAGTGAAGCGATGGCCGCGTCTGCATCCGCCAGCGCGCGCTCGGCCAACTCTTCCGCCGTACCGCCGTCGGCCAAATCGCGCAGCACATCTGGTAAGCGCAACGCTCGCGCGTGCGGCGCGAACGGCTCGTTAGTCTGGATGCCGGTGGCGACGCTGGCAAGCGTCGTGGAGTTTCCGTGGTAGTTGAAGTCGCTGACGAGGATGCCACGGGACCCGGTGTGGTGACGTGCGATACGCAGCGCGAGCTCGTTGGCTTCGGTACCTGTGCAGACGAACAGCACCGTGGAAAGTGCCGGGTCAAACGTAGCCGTCAGGCGCTCGCCGTAGTTCACCACGTTCTCGTGCAGATAGCGCGTATGGATGTTCAGCGTCGCTGCCTGGCGGTGCAGTGCCTCTACCACCTGAGGATGGCAGTGGCCAACATGGGGTACGTTGTTGTATGCATCGAGGTAGCGCCGGCCCTCATGATCATAGAGCCAGACCCCTTCGCCACGCACGAGGTGCAACGGTTCGTCGTAGAACAGTGGCGTCGGATGGCCGAGCGCCCGATGACGTCGGGACAGCAAGGTCTCAAGGGAGGAATTGGACATGGTGGACATCTTCGCTATCAAAGGATGGTGCGTTGAAACAACTTTCGTTTCAGGACCCACTTCACCCAACCCAGCGCGACCAGCGCCACCAGCAGCAGGACTGCGCCCGCGTACAGGTAGATGGAGCGAGTGAGTGCCGGTTCGGGCGAGACGTGGAAGAGGCAGTACAGCATCGCGGTAATCCCCAGCCACTGCGGCCATGGCAGCCAACGGCTGCGGTAGGGTCGAGGCAGGTTGGGGTAGCGGCGGCGCAGAACTATGACGTCAAGGTGGGCAACGATGTAGGCCATCAGCCAAGCCGTGGCAGCGCTGAGGATCAGCACGGTAAAGGCCTTCGACTCGCCGCGCAGTAGCAACAGCGGCACGGCGATCGCCAGCGCCACGAAGACTATCGCAACCCATGGCGTGCCGAACCGCGGATGCAAGCGCCGGAATACCGGAAACGCCTGGCCCTCGCACGACATGCCATACAGCAGCCGGGGCACCGCAGCGAGCACGCCGCTCACCAGCCCGGCACTGGCCGACAAGGCGGCCACCGCGACCAGCACCATGCCCCAACGGCCCGCAACTGTCTCGGCCAGCACCAGGTGTGGCAGCTCTGCGCTGGCCAGCCGCGCCCCCGGCACCTGATGCAGGGCGCCGAGGCTGAACACGAGGTACAGCGTGGCGGCCAGTGCGAGGGTTATCCACATCGCCTTCGGCACACTACGCGAGGGTTCGCGCGTTTCCTCGATCATCGGGCAGATGTACTCCGCCCCAAGCAGCCCCCATATCACCGCTGCGACCAGCGGCAGCACCTCTGGCACGTCCAGCGGCACGGCGCTGGCAATCGCACTCGACGGCTCCGCCTCAAGTGCGAGCAGGCCGAGCCCCAGCATCGCGCCGACTTTTAGTACGGTCAGCACGTTTTGCAGCCGGGCGAACAGATCGACACCAACCACGTTCAGCAACACGGCTAGCATCAGCACGCCGAAGGCCAACGCCTGCACGGGCACCCTTCCGGGCAGCAGTTGCTGAACGACCGCATCGACCAGCAGCAGTTCGGCGGCGACGCCGAAGACCGCGACCACGATGTAGCCAGAGAATGTGGCCACGATCGCTGGGAATGGCCCGAGCGCCACCTCCGTGTAGCGGCTTAGCCCTGCCGCCTGTGGCAGCATCAACGACAGCTCGGCGAACGTGTCGACGTAACAGAGCGAAACCAGCAGCGCAATGCCGAGCGCTGCGAAGAACGCCGGCCCGCCGAGCCCGCTGACCTGCAGCATGGTCACCATCGCGCCCTGACTGATCACAATGCCCATGCCAGTTGACACCAGTGCGGGCAGCCTCAGGTTGCGGCGCAGGCCAACGGCTCTGTCTGGCGCAGCGAGGCTCGCCACATCGGATGGTGAAGCGCTCATTTCAGGCTTCCTGCGACAGCGGTGTCAGTTCGAGCGGTATCGACTGGTATTCGACATTCCCTTCGATAACGCGAGCAGCCAACGCCAAGCTCAATTCCCGTACACGACCAGTCAACCGCCGCGCGGTGCGTTGCGTCTGGCGGGTCTGCATCCAGCCCAAATAGACGAGCGCGCGCATCAGCAAAAACTGCGGCAGCAGCCGAAGTTCGTCGTCCGACAGCGAGCGCTCAGCGCGGTAACCCGCCACGTAGCCCTTCAACGCCGCTTCGTAGTGCGGTGTGCCGAGGTACCAGAACACTGCCGTCGCGAGCTCCCAGAGGTACCAGCCATAGCCGCTATCGTCGAAGTCAAGCACGACGACACGCCCGTCATGTTCAATCAAATTGTCTGGAACGAAGTCTGCGTGCACCAATCCGTACACCCCGCGGTCCTTGCCGTATCGCTGCAGCGTCTCGGCGACAATGCCGGCAGCTCCGCTCAGCAGACGCCGCTCGTCTTTCTCGAGCACTTCGAGGTCGAACCACGGCCCCCATAGCGCAGCATGGCCGAGGCAGCCTTCTAGGTCCCAGTGCGGTCGCGCGAACCCAGCTGGCTCCTGCCACACTGCCGAATGGTTGTGAATTTGGGCCGCAATGCTGCCAACAGTGCGGTAGGCCTCTAAAAGGGAGCGCTCTCCTGGCGCATCTGGATCTTCAGCAAACCCAAGCGGACGGCCCTCGACCCAGTCGAGCAGGTCGCACAAGTGCGGCAGCGGAGCCAGATCGCTGGCCACCTCGACCATCGCTTCCCCGGCTAACGTGGTCACCACTGTTGGCGTCGCTACGCCAACGGATGCCAACGCCTGCATCCAGGCTAGCTCGGATTGCAATGAGATGCGATCGTGGTAGCCGTGCCGATGGACGCGCAGCGCCATGCGCCGGTCTTCCTCGACCTGCACGGAGTAGACAGCATTCTCGCGACACGCGATACGCTGCATCGAGACTGGCTGCAATCCCCATGCGCTTAGAGCGCTTTCGGCGAGGGAGTCAAACGCCGCGAGCCGATCGGGCTCGCTCAGATTATCCAGCGGATTGCTCATGATCGAAGATGGGTAAGCGAAGGATTGGGATGGCGTAAGCCTATATATCGAAGGGGTACCCCCGTTATCGGAAATCGGCAAAAATTTGCCGGCCCCAGAACAGCGCTTCTCTTCAGCAACTTCCTGTGAGCCTATCGCCGCGCGCTTTGGGATAGCAATGGCCGGATGATCTGGGCCAAGCAGACCGACGACGGATTGGACAAAACTCTGCCATCACGGAATTGCGGAAGGAGTGAGGAGCGACGGATAATTGTCGTATCGGGCACTGAGCACTATAGGCTTGCTCAGCACGGTGCCGGCGCAGGCGACCCCGACTGCTCAAGGGCCTTTCACGGACTTGCATGGAAGGCAACAGCCACGCACCGTCAATGCCTGGTCGATCGAAACAGGTGGACGCGAAAGCTATGAACGGTCCTTACACACGGCACCGCTCGGCGCCGTGCGTACAATGGTCCACCGTAATGCCGCTAACGAGCGCGCTGGTCCGGCAGGCCGCCTCCCCTGAGGTCGCGCGGCGTCGGCACGCGCTGGCTCAAAGGATTGGCGAGTTTCTGCGCAAGGTGTCCGAAGGACGCTCCCCAAACATCGCCCTATAGTCCGCACTGAATTGGCTCAGATGCCAAAACCCCCATTGAACTGCGACATCTTGGACCGCTTTGCCTTCACTCCCTGCTGCCTTTAGATCGCGTCTGACACCGTTCAGTCGTAGAGCGCGAAGATACTGAATTGGTCTGAGGCCCAACACCTCCTGGAAGCAATAGTTCAGTTTCCGTCGGCTCGCTCCAAACGTGCGGCATATGTCCAGGATTGAGACAGGATCATCGCGGTTCGAGAGCGCGTAACTGCACGCCGCCTCGACAAGCCGCCGGCGGCGCTCCACCGTCTTGAACTCGTCAACTGTCGGCAAGTCTGGAGATAGCTCGATCAGCGCCAAGGTCAACGCATCCTCGATATTCTTCTGGACCGCCTCTGAGGCGAACAAGGTCGGCTCTTGAGCAAGGGTGTGGAACACTGATAGGAGAATTTCCCGCAACTTCGATAGCGCGCCCGGCGGCGATTGCAGGCAGAGAGGATTGCGGAACATCGCTTGCGGCTCAATTCTGCTCATGTCGTGAGCCGCATGACCAAGCTTATCGATATCGACAGCTACGGTCATGAGATCAAGGAGGGGCGCGCTGCGAAAATCTAGCATTGCAGGAGCCACCAAAAGTGCATCGAGCCCGGCCCGCCGGCCGAAGAAGACTGCCTCGCCCTCCATTCTCATGGGTACACCGAATACCTTGACCTTCGCTGGAAAACAACACGTCTGGCGGATCATCTGGTTCGTGACTTCCCAAAAGATGCGCACGTCGCGGAAGCCAACTTCGCGAATTTGGCCTTGCAGTTTCCCTGGTGAGATCTGGTCGTATCTCATATTCCAGCTAGTAAAGCAGCTGGCGCCTTCGTCCACATCGTCGAACGTCTGAAAGGCTGTGAAAGGTGCTGGGGCCACGCCGCGGCCCGGCTGCTCTCGAATGAATGATGTGTGCGAATTCGCCATGAAGTCCCCTTCTTTGTCAGCACCTCGGCGTGTGTCCATACTTGCTCATGATATCGGCGCGCCCAGGGGTGGAGGTCATCCGGCGCAGCAGCGAGCAGCAGGCAAGCGCAGAAGTGAGCCTTGCTATCGGTGCAACCGCGACCCCGATGCCGAGGGACATCAGTGCCGCCCAACAGGGGACTAGGCCCAACTGCGAACGGGCGCTGCGAATTAGCGCATCGCAGTGCTCGTGTCACCCTGCATTTTCGAAGAACGGAGCGTTTTGCAGATCAATGCGATACGGTTGTGTGGCGGGAGTTCTTTGAGCTTTATCTGCTCGTGCGTTGCACGGGCCGCGACGATGGTTGTTACGTGCGCAGGGTACCGCAGGTGCCAGTGGCTGCCGCAGGCATTGCGCGGCAGCTGTGAGGAATGCCAGCGTACGCGGCACCCCTCCGCTCCTTGGCAACTACTGACCGAGCACATGCCACAGCGGCGGAGTGTACGAATTCCTGCGCTAGCTATCTCCTGGACCGCGGCGGCTATCCTCGCAGCGAATGCCGCGCGTTCCTCTTCGGACACACCGTGCCAGATCGGCTTGTACGACCAACGTTCCAAGAGATAGTGTTTCATTATCGATCCCTCTTCGAGAGATAGCCTACAGAGCCGATGGGGATCGGTCTTCCAGGTAACGGTCAACCGCCACCGGCCCTGCAGGCTTACCTTATTGGCAAGCTGGCGGCGCCGAGAAGCCGTCGAGTTCGCGCTCCAGAAGCTTGGCGAATTGCAGCGGCGTGCGGTCTTCCAGGTATGGTCCGATCAGTTGCACGCCCATGGGCATGCCGTCGACAAAACGGCCGGTAGGCACCGCCGTGGCGGGCAAGTCTGCGACCGTCGCGAGCGACGGCCATTGCAGGCCATCCAGGTATGGACGCGGAAGCCCGTCAACGATCATGCGGCGGGATTCGCAGACGGTGATCGGGTCGGGGGCGCCGTCGCCGCGATGATCGTGCGGATACGCGACAGTCGGCATGACCGGGCAGATCAGCAGGTCATAGCGCGTAAAGAATTCGCGCCAGGCCCGGAACAGCCTCTCGCGCTGCTCGGCCACTGCAAAGTACTCGAACTTGCGCATGGTCAGCGCGCGCGCCGTGCGGGCCACGTAGTCGTTGTCACCGGGCGGCAATGCGGCCGCGGCGTCGAGGAGCTGCTGCACCGCAGTGGGCGGCAGGCCACTGCCCATAATCGGCAGCAGCGTCGACAGGTAGATTTCGTAGGAGGCGTGCGGGTCCAGGTCCGGCCTTGCCTGAGTATCGACTGTCACCCCCAAGCGGCGCAGGTCCTCAGCATAGGCTTCCATCGCCTCAAGGCAACCCGCATCGACCGCAAAGGCATCTGCCCAGAGGCCGACGCGAAAGTCCTGCAGCCGCTGGTGCCGGCTCGGCGGGATCGCGACACGCCATGCGGTCTGATCCAGTTCATTGGGTGCGGCCAGCACATCTAGCGCCAGTTCGAGATCCCGTGGGCTGCGCGCCAACGGCCCGCCGACGCCCAATTCGTATCCCCCGAATTGGCCTGGCAGCGGCGGGATGTGCCCGCCCATCGGCACCACCCCATAGCTGGGCTTGTGCCCGTAGACGCCGCAGAAGTGGGCCGGACAGCGAATCGAACCACCAATGTCACTGCCCAACTCCAGCGGCGTGAAGCCCGCGGCGACCGCCGCCGCCGCGCCCCCAGAGGACCCGCCGACGGAGCGCCCGGCGTTCCACGGATTGTTCGAAGTCCCATAGACCGGGTTGCTGGACTGCCAGTCGAAGGCACCCGGCGGTACGTTGGTCTTACCGAAGACAACGGCTCCGGCCGCCTTCAGCCGGGCCACTGGCGCCGCGTCTTTTTGCGGCCGATGCTGCGCCAGGAACGGGAAGCCGCAGGTGGCCGGCATGCCCGCGACTTCGTAGGTATCCTTGATCGTCATTGGCAGCCCGTGCAGCGGCGGCAGTTCAGACGATGCAGATTTATTGTCCGCCAGACGGGCTGCCTCAAGCGCACCTTCTACATCCTGCGCCACAACCGCGTTCAAGGCGGCATTGTGCTTGCTGACCTGCTCAAGATGCAGGTTTAACAGCTCGACCGCGCCAATCCGACGGTCGCGCAGCATTGCCAACCAGTCGGTTGCAGACTGGAACAGGTTTGGCATGGCGGAAGGGGCGTTTTGCAAGTTGCTCATCAAAGGTCTCCGATATCCTGATCGTGGCTGAGGCAAAGTAATTGACGTCTGGCCGAAGACTAGACTTGCTATGTGGTCGCGTCATCTCTCAGATGGGAGATAACCGGCCATTTTCGGTAAGGACCTAAGACCTGAGTTACGCGGGGATTGCGACTCTATTGCAGCGCAACACTAATGGATGGATGTCTGGCGTATGGGCGAATGCCTGAAAAGCCGCATCCTTCATGGGCGCCCGAGTAAATACCGATTTCCATGGCACCAAAATTGCCTCATAGTGATTTAGTAAAACTCTGAGCATCTCGGTCCGTAGAAATGGCGACTTATTCTGATCCCTTGTTGCTACGTCTTTACGGCTCCTGCACCGAATCGAGGCGGTGGCGGGAAGCCTTAGACTTGCTATGCACTGAAACGGGTGCACGCTCTGCCGTCGTACAGGCAATTCGTGTGAAGGACTCCCAAGTACGTACCTACTGGACGGCGCATGATACGTGGCTTGACATGTTTTGCTACGACACTTTCATCTCCGATGTGACGAATCCGCGGATGCAATGCGATCGGATGCTCAAAGTCTCTGGTGGTCTAGGTGGGGATGCGGATCTGTTCAGCGACGCTGAGCGTCCTATGGTGCAGCGGCTGCAGGCGCAGCTTCGCGAGATCGGTCTCGGGCACTTTCTTGGCGCCTTGATGCCAGCTGGGCCCGACCGTTACGTGGCCCTTGCGCTGCATCGTGATATCCATGATGCGAGCGACTTTTCTACGCGGCAACGCGATCGTATCGCGTCGCTAATGCCGCACTTGCAGCAGGCAGTCTCGCTTGCGGAAACAGTGGCGGCTAGCCGGCAGGCTGAAGCATTGCTTCGCTGCCATTTGGATCGGTGGCAGTGCGGTTTGGTGGTGTGCGACACCGCCGGTGTAGTGCAATGGCTAAATCAAAAGGCGCAGGCTCACTTGAACGCGGGGCATGGGCTTTTCGTTCGCGATGGTGTACTGAGAGCGGCCGGCGTATGGTCCCAACAACGCTTGGCGAAGGCGCTGGATGATCAGGCTAAGAGTAGCGCTCCGGGATTTCTCGCCATTCAGTCCGGAGATCAGAGTTGGCATCTCGCTTTGCAGGCACTCGACCCACTCGGCACGGACGGCCAGGAGAAGGCACTGCTGATCACGCTTACTGACAATCATCCTGCTGGCCAAATCCCAGCAGAAGCATTGATGGCGTTGTTCGAGCTGACTGGCGCCGAAGCGAGACTAGCCAGTGCGTTGGTCGCCGGCACATCGCTGGAACAGTATGCATTGCTGAGAGGCGTAACAGTGGGAACCGCACGCTATCAGTTAAAGCAGGTACTCGCCAAGACAGGCTCGAGCCGTCAATCGGATCTTGTGCGCCGAGTCCTATGCAGTGCGGCGGCTCAGATCGTTGACTACCGAAGCAATAATCCGCCTGCGAAAGCAGTTGCGCAAACCCCCAGCAGCCGCCACTGAGACTGCATCGACTCAATAGAATCGCCGCGCAAGCCTCACCTCTTCAGGGCTGGGTTAGCGGCGCATACGCAGCTATGGGGAAGGCTAAAACCGAGTCCCAGACTCGGAATGTTTGCCTCTTCTCCCACTCCGACCATACTCGCGTCCTGCGCTATCGCATCAAGGATAAGCACACCGCTTGGTTCCTTGCGCAGGCGCGGGGGCCGAACTTCGCATCCGTATCGGTGGCATGCCAAGCGGACAGGATCTCGCGGTCTACCAAGGCATCCTGGACACCGGTGATACCGAAGCCGTTCAGCGTGGCAGCGGCAGCCGCTGCCTTCTTCAGGCGATCCGCGCTGCGCGCAGGCGCAAGCATGTTGATGCCAAGCCAGGCCGATAGCTCCTTCAGCAAACAGGTCGCTTTCCCACCTGCCATCACGTAGTCCCCGCCTGCCGGCGCCTTCGACCGGGGCCCAAAGCCTGTTTTTTCACTTGATATAACTGCCGATCGCAACAAAGTGGCTGTCGCGAATCGCGACCGCTTTCGCCCACGGGCGACGAGCGTCCATGGTGTAGAAGTCACCATTCCTGAGAAGGGTTTCCGCAGGCTGGGCTGCTGCGGCAGAGGAGAGTCCGGCTAGGGTTATCCCGAGCAAGAGGATGTGGCTAGGCTTTGGCATTTTCCGGATCTCCTCATTATTCATTTATGTATTGGCCCCCTCGCATAGTAGAAGCGGCGTCGAGTCATCACATCTCCCATTTGGGATAGACAAAGAAAATTTGAAGAAATAAGAATCCGCGAAGCTTTCTTATACCAAATGGAAGATGCACGGGGTGGACCGCATCGATAGAGTCAAGTGCGCTCACATGCTAAGGGCCCATAGAAAGCCCGGCTGCAGCGTCACCTCTCTTACTTATGCGGCACCCATCATTTGGAGGAAATCAACATCATGGAGTCCACCCGCCCCCATTTTTCTTTGAGGCTGTGTCTACTGGCCATGGGCGCCATATCATTCAATGCTATGGCACTCGAAGGCGGAGCGCCAATCACACCGTTCGGCATTTTCGATTTTGGCGCAGGCATGCTTCCCCCGCCTTCCGACATCCCTGCAGTAGGGTTTCGCGCAGCGAGCTTCTCGGCGAAGCGCCTGAATGACAACGCAGGTAACCGCACACCCATCAGCACGGACCTGACTGTCAACACCTACGGTGTCTCCTTCATCAAGATGACCAATTCCACTGTTCTTGGTGGCAACTATGGTCTGGCGTTGGTTGTGCCCTACTTCGACATGAATGTGAAGCTTGGCATTCCAACACCGGCAGGCCAAATGAATGTCAGCGGCAGCAATACGGCGTTGGCCGACCTTCAGTTCTACCCCATCATCCTTGGGTGGAAACCCGCGGAGAATTTCTTTGTAAATACATCCCTTGCGCTGCAAGTACCGGTCGGAAGCTATGACAAGAACAGGCCGGTGAACGCCGGAGCCAATCACTGGACGATATCGCCCACGCTTGCGTTCACCTACATTACTTCTTTCGGTACCGAGATCTCATCAAGTATGCAGATCAATTTTAATACCAAGAACAACGCCACAGATTACCGGTCTGGCATGGAGTACCAACACGATTTCGCTATCGGCCAACATTTCGGACCTTGGACAGTTGGTTTGGGTGGCTATTTTTCGCAACAGTTCACGGATGATACCCAGGCCGGTCGAACCGTTGAAGGAAACAGGGCACGCGTATTTGCTGCCGGCCCGGCGATTTCATTCTTCAAACCAGGCTCTGGCCTGCCATGGGTAACACTGCACGCCTACAAAGAGCTGGCTTCAAAAAATCGGGTACAGGGGCAGCAAATTGCTTTGAAACTGTGTTGGGTCTTCTGACCGTTACCTATTTCGCAGGCCGACGGTGGCCCATGCTATAGAGCGCGAGGGCATGCAGCTGTGTGCGAATAGGGTGCACAAACCTGATCATGCGCGAAAAGCACGCCTATACCCAGTTATGAAGAAACCGAGAACGCGCTTCTATCAATCGGCGAGGCGGCAGTCGCGCGTGGCGTGGCCGTCGCGACATTGCGGCGCCGGCATCGCCAGGGCCGCCTGCTTCCGGCAATGTTTCCGGCGAGCGCGCGCTCGATGGCGGCCCCGATCATAGGCGAAGTCCACGTTTCCAGGAATTTTGCCCACCACCGACAAGCTAGCGGTCGGACAGGCGGATCTCGAGGTGGAACCGGCCGTTCTCGGCCGGCAAGACCTGTACTGCCACCATGCCCTGAACTCGCCGGTTGCCGCTACTGCGCGCGGACGCCACCTCGGGACAGCGCGAGGCGGCGCTGTCTGACGCCTTGAGCCAGGCCGTCCGGTTGGCCCGGGACGCCAGAAAGCCGCTGGTGGCCGAGGATTTGGACTTCAGCGCCAAGAAGAAGGCGCTGGGCCGGGCCAGCGCCAAAGGCGCCCGAATGCTCTCGTGCCTGCTCTATGCCAAATACCGACAGCAGCTCGCGGCCAAGTGCCATCGGGCCGGGGTCGAACTGACCTTGATCAACCCAGCCTACACGTCGACCATCGGTGCAGTGAAGTACGCCGCGCGACGGGGCTGGAGCGTGCATGCTGCCGCAGCGGGCGTGATCGCCCGCTGCGGACAGAAGTTATCTGAACGCTTGCCGCGCGCCGGCACGGATGTCCATGTTCCGGTGCGGAGGCGCCTTGAAGTACTGCGGTTACCTGTAAGGAAAGACCGCAGATCGCGACAAGGTGCCTGGGGCGAGGTTCATACAGCGTACAGGAGTCTGGTGCGCGAGAAAAGGCTCGCAGCCGGTCGCGCTTCTGCGCAACCAAGCGTCAGCACCGTTGGTCGAAGCCCTCCGGCTTCGACCTCCAGCAAGAAGCACCGTTCGCCTAGCGCCATTCTGAATGTTCAGATTTGCACATCTTTAAAGTAACGGTGCGCGGAGCCTCTTCTACTTCTTCAGGCTGATGACCTGCGTTTGCGTGACCGACTTCAGTCCATCAAGACCGAATTCGACGCCCCAGCCCGATCTCTTCGCGCCGCCGAATGGCACCATGGGATGGACGGCACCGTGCTGGTTGATCCATACTGTACCGGCCTGGATGCGGCTCGCCACTGCCTTTGCCTGATCGATGTCCGCCGACCATACGGACGCACCTAACCCGACATCCAGACGATTGGCACTCGCAATAGCGGCGTCGATATCGCGATAGCGAATGATGGGTAGAACGGGCCCGAACTGCTCCTCGTCCACCAAGCTGGCACCGTCTGCGATGTCCGTAACCAGGGTCAGCGGATAGAAATAGCCTGGACCTTCGGACGGCGTACCGCCGCAGACAATGGTGGCCCCTTCCGCACGCGCCCGGTTCACCAATGACACGACCTTGTCGTACTGCATACGATTCTGGATCGGTCCCATCGCCACGCCGTCATCCATGCCATTTCCCATAGGCATGGCTTCCGCCAGCGCCGTCAATTCCGCGACCAGGGCATCATGCAGGCTCTCGTGTACGTAGACGCGTTTCGCACAAGCACAGGTCTGGCCCATGTTCAGGAAGGCGCCCCAGAACAAGCCCGTCGCAATGGCTTTCGGGTCGGCATCTGGCAACACGATGGCCGCGTCATTGCCACCCAACTCCATCGTGGTGGGCGTGAGATTGCGAGCAGCTGCCGCGGCAATGCGGGCCCCCGTAGCGGTGGAGCCGGTGAACATGATCTTGTTCACATCCGGGTTTTCCACCAGCCAGGCACCCACCGCACCGCCACCGCTGACCGTGTTGATGACCCCTGGCGGCAGCACTTCGGCGATCAGCCTCACCATCTCTAGGCTGGCGATGCTGGTGTACTCCGATGGCTTGAGCACAACGGTATTGCCGGCACGAATGGCGGGAATGATCTGCCACACAGCAATCATCAACGGCCAGTTCCATGGCGCGATGGCGGCGACCACGCCAAGCGGCTTACGGTGGACCTCGTCACGCCTGCTTTCGTCTTCGAAGGCAATCTCGATCGGCAAATCCAGGCTGGCCGTCACGCGTGTCCAGGTCTCGCAGGCCCAGACCTCGAAGCGTGCGCCGGGCACTTGTTCCGGCCCTACGCCGCCCAATGGCTTGCCTTGCTCGCGCGTCACCCACTGGCCAAGGTATTCGCTGTTCTGCTTGAAGATATCGGCAACGCGATGCACCAACGCCTTGCGCTCTTCGTCGGTGCGGGCGGCCCATCCAGGCTGCGCCGCCTTGGCCGCGGCCACCGCAAGACTCACCTCATGGGCGCTGGACTGGGCCACCAAACCTAGCACCTCGCCGGTGGCCGGATTGCGGGATTCGAAGAGTTCGGCAGACGCGACAGCCTGCGCATTGACGATGTTACTGAATCTCTGCATGTTTCTCCTCATTACGTTTCACTCGGACACGAGAACTCGTGCCTAGGCCAGCAGCGGTGCGCCTTCTGGGGACGCCGCTCCAGGGCCGGTTACTAGTTACCTGCTTGCGGCTTCTTTTCCTGACTTGTTGAGGCCCAACGTGGGCGTCTCATCAAAGAAGTTCCAGGGCTTTAACAGCACGTGGACCCACTCTGTCGGCATGATGGGCCACTCCTCGGCGCGAGCGACATGGGTCGTGCCGGTGGTCAGCCACACCACGTTGTCCGTATCGACAATAGACTGGTCATCCTTGATAAATGCCCCGAGTCCGGTGTCCTGGTTCGAGCGATTGGGATATTTCCCCTCGGGAAACTTCTCTTCAGGGTCGTAGCGGGTTACCCAGAGCTGCCGATCCATAAAGCTCAATCGGTGGTTGATCCATTCGTCCTTGCTGAAATTGGCGCCCTTGGCGATGGGATGAGTGCCGCCGGCATAGGGAATCAACTGATAAGACACCGGATTCCCGACCTTGTTGACCTTGCCCGGATTGCTGAACAGGCGGATGGTCGAAGCATCGAACTTCTGGGCCGCTTGCTGCTCGGTGGCAGGGCTGCGTTGCACCGTTTGCATCGTGCTCGTGCGTGGACCGCCGCGTGTGTTGGGCGCCACCACAGGGTCGATCTCTGTGAGCGAATTGCGTTCACCGTCGACGTCCAGGTCGAGTCGGAAGTTGTAGATGTGCTGGTGCGTCGTGCCAACGATATTGTGGTCAATCAAGGTGCCGTAACGGGTGTCTTCGACCGCCGTCGCGTCCTGCATGGTGCGGGACTTCACGCCCTTAACTGCCTCGATGCCCGTGGCGCCTGCGTTGATGCCAATTGCGCCGTTTTCGGCGAAGACCCAGTCGAAGATGTAATCGTAGTTGCCAACGGTGCTGATCCAGCGCACTACCAGTTCGCGTCGTTCGGTGCTGAGATTGGGCTTGCCCATCTCCTGGTGTTTGAACTCGGGTCCTGCGTAGCGTTCGAACACGGCCATCGCATTCGGAATCTTGGTCGGTGCACCCGTATAGTCGGCAATGGTGGCATCGAGCAGCACTGCATTTTCCGGTGCATCCTGGCCGCGCTGAATTGGCGAGGTCAGCGTGCCCATACCGTACTCCCCTGAGTCCAGATAGGCCTTGAAGTACCAACCGGTGTCGGGGTCGCCATAGGGTACGATCATGCCGCCGAGCGAACCCTCGTACATGACCTTGCGTTTCGTACCCTTATCGTCGTAGGTAACGGTGGATAGGATTGGTCCAACACGTGAATCGAGCCGCAGATGGAAGTCCCAGTTGCGCCAGTGCAGCGTGTTGCCGGCGATGGAGTAGTTCTTACCCTCGGGCTCGCTGATCTCCAGCGGCTTAGGCGCCCCGGTGGTGGCGCGATCACGTCCATCGTAGGGCGTAGGCTTCAGGGGCACCGGGACGACACCCTGATCTTCGATCTTGATGACTTTCTTCTGACCTAGATCGACTACGGCAACGAGATTCTCAATCGGATGAGCCCAGTAGTTGCCATCGCCCACGTCTAGGTAGCTGATTACCTTCAGCAACCGGTCTTCTTGTCGCAGTGCATCCTTGCCCTCGAAATAGCCGACTGTCAGCGGCGTGCCAACTACTTTCTTGACTTCATGGATACCGCGCTTGGCCAACGCCTGCGCGTATTCCGGGCTCGCCTCGATTGCGGCCTGCACCGTCGCGAAGTCATCGATTAACACCATGCCGTGGGCACCCTCGATCGGCTTCCAGCTCACGACAGTCCTTGTCGCGAAGTCGACCGTGCCCTCGATGACCTTCTGGCCATCCAGTATGACAAAGGCGGCTCGGCGCGCTGTACTTACTGCCTGGCCGGTGAGGGCGAAGTTCCACACATCTTCCTTGGGCGGCGCCTTGAGCGTAATCTCCGTGAACCGGTAGCCGGTCTGGTAGCGGCCATTGGCCTTCAGAATGTCGATCGTCGCCTGGATTTCGGCTGCCGTCAGCGGATTGAGCGGATGCGGCGTGCGTTCGAGGACAAAAGTCTTGTCCAAGCTGGACTGGAAAACCTGGTTGATGAAGGTTTCCGAGACAAATGGTTGACCCTTTCGCATCACCACCGGCATGTCGAGCTGCAGCGGTTGGCCGTTGATCAGGGCGGACTTCGAGCCTGGCTTAATCCTGACCAGTGTGCTGTTGCGCGAGATCGTGTACACGCCCGCGAAGTCATCCCAGCGCACGACGGCACCAAAGTCCTCCAGCGTCTTCTTCAGGGGCAGCATTGTTGCCGCCGCGCCGTGCGCATGGACTGGCGCTGACATCAGGCAGGCCACGAGGGCGAGCGCTAGTCCAATGCGTCATTGAAAAAGCACCCCATTCATGGTTAGATCAGGTGCATGGGAAAAATGAATCTGACCGAG
>NZ_JBWKQZ010000048.1:0-43687 GCF_059419025.1 Cupriavidus sp. GW821-FHT07C08 | reverse complement strand
TGAAACCGGCCTCGGCGAAACAGGAAGTCAGCTTTGTTCCTGCTTGAGCAGGAATGAGCAAGTCTGACGGAACGGTAGGTCTCCACGCACATGTAGGGCGTCAGGCGCGCCGCGGCGGTGCGGGCAAACTGGATGGCGGCGGACACGGCCATGTGGGACAGCTCGGAACCGTCGACGGGCAGCAGGATGTGCTTGAACATAGGGGCCTCGGTAAAGGGAAAACGGAAGAAATGCGGGAGTAGGGGGCGAGTTCAGTTGGCCAGCGCGCGTCCCACGATCAGCGGATCGGGCTGCCCGATGGCGGTGGTGTCCCGGTTGCCGTAGGGGAAGCGCGACAGGATGGAGCGCAGCGCATTGAGGCGCGCGCGCTTCTTGCAGTCCGAGCGGATTACGGTCCACGGCGCATCGGCGGTGTCGGTGTGGGCGAACATTGCCTCCTTGGCCTCGGTGTAGTCGTCCCATTTGTCCAGCGAGGCAACGTCGACCGGGCTCAGCTTCCATTGCTTGAGCGGGTGGATCTCGCGCTCGCGAAAGCGCCGGCGCTGTTCCTTTTGGCTGACCGAGAACCAGAACTTGAACAGGTGGATGCCGCTGCGCACCAGATGCCGCTCGAAGTCCGGCGCCTGCTGCAGGAAGTCCTGGTATTCGCGCTGCGAGCAGAAGCCCATCACGTGCTCCACGCCGGCGCGGTTGTACCAGGAGCGGTCGAACAGCACGATCTCGCCGGCCGACGGCAGGTGCTGCACATAGCGCTGGAAGTACCATTGCCCGCGCTCGGCCTCGGTGGGTTTTTCCAGCGCAACCACGCGCGCGCCGCGCGGGTTCATGTGTTCCATGAAGCGTTTGATGTTGCCGCCCTTGCCGGCGGCGTCGCGGCCTTCGAACACGATCACCACGCGCTGGCCGGTCTCGCGCACCCAGGCCTGGAACTTGAGCAGCTCCACCTGCAGGCGGTACTTCTGCTTCTCGTAATTGCGCCGCGACATCAGGTTCTGGTACGGGTACGCGCCTTCGCGCCAGCCCGCGGACAGCTCGTCGTCCGGATGGCGCTTGCGGCCGGCCTGCCACGTGGCGGGATCGCCTTCGAGGATCAGGCTGCGCAACTGCGCGGCCTCGTCGGGCGCCAGGCCGTCAAGCAGCGTGCGCATGGCGTCGAGCATGTCGGCGCCGTGGCCGGCGCGGCTGGCCAGGATGTCCTGCATGCTGCTGGCCGCCAGCTGCACCGCGGCGTCGACGGCGCTGTCGACTTCATTGCGCTGGGCTGAAAGCGGCGAGTTGGTTGGCAGCACGTCGCCCCTGGCCGTGGCGCGGGCACGTGGCGGGGTGGTGGTGTGGGAGGACGGGATGGTGTCGCGATCGGTCATCTGCGGTCCTCCGTCAGGCTGCGGTGTTGCGCAGGATCGCGTAGAGCTGGTCCTTGAGCAGGAGCTTCTCTTTCTTCAGCCGCTCGATCTCGAAGGTGGAGGCCGGCACCAGCCCCGACTCCATGTTGTGGATTTCCTGGTCCAGCGCGTTGTGGCGGTGGAACAGGCGCGCGAAGCGGGCGTCCTGCGTCTTCAGGGTGGTGATCTGGTCGCGGTATTCGGGAAACATGCTGGCTCTCCTGCTGGATCCGCGCGCACGGGGCGTGGCGCATGGTTTCATTTTGGGGAGGGCAGGGTGGGGCGGCCTTGACGAGGATCATGGCCGTCTGGGGAATGAGAAAGGTCTGCAGTGCAGGGCGCAGCGGCGGGCGGGGCGCACCATGCAAAACGCCCGCCGGGGTGCGGCGGGCGTCGGGGTATGGCTGATCTGGCCGTCAGGCCATGTGCCGGTATCAGGCGGCGGGCTTGGCGTTGTCCAGCGAGAACGGCGACAGCAGGCGCACCATCTGGGCGAACGCCTTGGGGTTGCCGGCCAGCACTTCGCCCTGTTCCATCTGGCGCGGCTCGCCGGCGTAGTTGCCGACCAGGCCGCCCGATTCGGTGATCAGCAGCATGCCTGCAGCCATGTCCCACGGCTGCAGGCCGCGCTCGAAGAAGCCGTCCAGGCGGCCGCAGGCCACATAGGCCAGGTCCAGCGCGGCGGCGCCCGGGCGGCGCAGGCCGGCGCAGCTGCGCGTCATCAGCGCGAACAATTCCATGTATTCGTCCAGGCCTTCCAGATCGCGGAACGGGAAGCCGGTGCCGATCAGGCAGTCGGCCAGCTTGTCGCGGCGCGTGACGCGGATGCGGCGGTTGTTCAGGAAGGCGCCGGCGCCCTTGCTGGCGGTGAACAGCTCGTCGCGGGTCGGGTCGTAGACCACGGCCTGCACGGGCGTGCCGCGGTGCAGCTGGGCGATCGAGACCGCGTATTGCGGGAAGCCGTGGATGAAGTTGGTGGTGCCGTCCAGCGGGTCGATGACCCAGGTGTACTCGTGGGAGTCTTCGCCCTCGGCCCAGGACTGGCCGGATTCTTCCGCTAGAATGCCGTGTTCCGGGTAGGCCGTGCGCAGGATCTCGATGACCGCGGCTTCGGCGGCGCGGTCCACCTCGGTGACAAAATCGTTGTGTTGCTTGCGCGAGACGCGCACCAGATCGACGTCGAGCGACGCGCGGTTGATGATGGATCCCGCCTTGCGGGCCGCCTTGATGGCGATATTGAGCATCGGATGCATGAATCTCTCCAGGCCGGCCACGACGACGCGGCGGGGCGCAAAAGCGCCGCACGCCCGCTCATGGGCAGCTGACAACACAACGGATTGTAGAAGAACGTCGGGCGTCGCCGGTTCTGCTGCAAATGTGTCGCGAGAGTCTCGCGAGCAAGCAAAAACCTGGCGCCGCGCCAAAGAAGAACCCCGAATTGTATATGAACCCGGCAATTGATACGAGCCAGCCCGCTGCCGATGGCAACAGCGGCGACACCGGCGGCGACGCCTTCGGCCGCGTGCGCTTCGTGCTGGTCGAAACCAGCCACCCGGGCAACGTGGGCTCGGTGGCGCGCGCGGTCAAGACCATGGGCTTCGGCAGCCTGGTGCTGGTCTCGCCACGCGAGCCGGATGTGCTGCGGCACCCCGACGCCATCGCCATGGCCAGCGGCGCCGACGATGTGCTGGCGGGCGCGCTCATCGTCGACCAGATCGACGCGGCGCTGGCCGGCGCCGCGCTGACCGTGGCAATGACCGCGCGCCACCGCGAATTCGGCCCGCCGCGGCTGCTGCCGCGCGCGGCCGCGGAACGCGCGCGCCAGACGCTGTCCGGCAGCGGCGGCGTTGCCTTCGTGTTCGGCAACGAGCGCTATGGCCTGCCCAATGAAGTGGTCGAGCGCTGCAGCGCCGTCACCCATATCCCCGCCAATCCCGCCTATACCTCGCTCAACCTGGCGCAGGCGGTGCAGCTCATCGCCTACGAGATGCGGCTGGCGCTGCTGGAGGCGGCCCCGGACGCCGGCGCCAATATCGGCTATGCTGGTGAGCCGGCCACGGCCGAGCAGGTCGAGGCCATGTTCGGCCATCTGCAGACGGGCCTGGAGGCAATCGGCTTTCTCGATCCGTCCAACCCGCGCAGGCTGATGACCCGGCTGCGCCGGCTGCTGGCACGCAGCGGCCTGGAGCGCGAGGAAGTGAATATCCTGCGCGGCATCGCCAAGCATATGCTGATCGCCGCGCAGAACCAGCCGGGCCCGAACAAGGACCGGTGACAGGAGCAAGGACAGTGGCAGCAAACCGGAGCGATTCGATGCAGGGCGATGCAGGCACGCGCGGCAAGCGCGCGTGCTGTCGTCCCGCGGCTGCGGGTTTGCGCAGGCCCGGGCGATGTTGATCGCAGCATCGCCGCAATGTCCCTGACGGATCAGGGGCCAAACACCGGTACCCCAAGCGGGCCCGGCAAATCACTTACACTCCCTGATCCCGTCCCCACCGGCCACTGACCTCGCCGGCGACCCTGCCCCGGGCACCAGCCCGCGTGGCGCGGCGCACGGCGCGGCAACACGACACGACCAAGATGTTCTCTCGCCTGAAGGAAGATATCGACACCATCATGCTGCGCGATCCCGCCGCGCGCAGCCGCCTGGAAGTGCTGACCTGCTACCCCGGCCTGCATGCCGTGGTGTTCCACCGCTTTGCGCATGGATGCTGGAACGCGGGCTTGCACTGGCTGGGGCGCTGGATCTCGCACTGGGCGCGGTTTTTGACCGGCATCGAAATCCATCCGGCGGTCAGGCTGGGCCGGCGCGTATTCATCGACCACGGCATGGGCGTGGTGATCGGCGAGACCGCCGAGATCGGCGATGACTGCACCATCTACCAGGGCGTGACGCTGGGCGGCACCTCGCTGTACAAGGGCCAGAAGCGGCACCCCACGCTGGGCGCCAACGTGGTGGTGAGCGCGGGCGCCAAGGTGCTGGGCGGATTCGTGGTGGGCGACGGCGCGCGTGTGGGCTCCAACGCGGTGGTGCTCAAGCCGGTGCCGCCGGGCGCGACCGCCGTGGGCATCCCGGCCCGCATCATCCTGCCGGATGCGCCATCGGCGCAGCAGGGTGCCAAGCAGGAGTTCTCGGCCTACGGCATCACGCCCAATGCGGACGATCCGGTGTCGCTGGCGCTCAAGAGCCTGATCGACAATGCGGGGCGCCAGCACGACCGCATCGAGGCGGTGCTGGCCGCGCTCGACCGGCTTGGCGAACACCTGGAGAACACGCCGAACGATCCCTTCGATGCGAGCGAACTGCGCAGGCTGATGAAGTGAGCGGGGAAGGGACTGGGCGGGCGCTGCCGCTCAGTCCGTCTGCGGCAACAGGCGGAAGCCGTCGCGATCCAGTTGCAGCACCGCGGCGCGCGGATGGGCGCCGTCCAGGTCCCAGTCAGTGAGCACCCAGCGCACGCCGGCGGCGTCTTCATGCCGTGCCGGGCGGTGCGTGTGTCCATGCACCAGCAGCGATGCACCGGCGGCGCCGAGCAACTCGGCCGCGGCGGCGGGCGCCACATCCCCATAGATCACCGGTACGGACGCCCCTGCGCTCAACTGCCTGGCGCGATTGCCTTCACTGTCTGCCCGCAGCTTGCGGGCGATCGACAGACGCGCGCTCAGCGGCAGCGCCAGGAACACGCGTTGCACCCAGCCCTTGCGGGTCCAGCGGCGGAAGCGGTTATAGCGTTCGTCGTCGATGCACAGCATGTCGCCGTGGCTCAGCACCACGCGCTGGCCGGCACAGTGGATCACGGTGGGGTCGGGCAGCAGGCTGGCACCGGCCGCGCTGGCGAAGCGCTTGCCCAGCAGGAAGTCCCGGTTGCCGTGCATCAGGTACACGGCCACGCCGCGCGCGGCCAGTGCGCGCAGGGCGCCGGTCACGCGTTGCGCGAAGGGCGAGTCGGTTTCTTCGTCGCCGATCCAGAATTCAAAGAAGTCGCCCAGGATGAACAGCGTGCGCGCGTGCAGCGCGGCGCGCTCGAGCGTGCGCTCGAAGGCCGCCAGCGTGCGGGGCATGCCGGGCGTCAGGTGCAGGTCTGAAATGAACCACGCCGGCGCCTGTGCCTCGAAGGGACCGGCCACCGGCGTGTGGGGGATTGCGGTCATGCGCGGTGTCGGAGGGGGAATGCCGGCACGTGGATGCGCGCGGAACCGCAATCGGCAGGCATCGGCTTACTCGACGATGACGGCCTTCTCGATCACCACGTCTTCCAGCGGCACGTCCTGGTGGAAGCCCGAGCTGCCGGTGCGCACGGCCTTGATCTGGTCGACCACGTCGGTGCCTTCCACCACCTTGCCGAACACGGCATAGCCGAAGCCCTGCGGCGTGGGCGACGAGAAGTTCAGGAAGTCGTTGTCGACCACGTTGATGAAGAACTGCGCGGTGGCCGAGTGCGGGGCGTTGGTGCGCGCCATGGCCACGGTGTAGCGGTCATTCTTCAGGCCGTTGCCGGCTTCGTTCTCGATCGGGGCGTCGGTGCCCTTTTGCTTCATGCCGGGCTCGAAGCCGCCGCCCTGGACCATGAAGTTCTTGATCACGCGGTGGAAGATGGTGTTGTCGTAGTGGCCCTTGCGCACGTACGACAGGAAGTTCTCGACCGACTTCGGGGCCTTTTCGGCGTCGAGTTCAATGGTGATGACACCCTGGTTGGTGTGGAGCTGGACCTTGGACATGGGATTTCCTCTGTTCGGTAATGTTATTTGACGACGGTGGCCGACTCGATCACGATCGGCGCGGCCGGCACATTGCGCATGGGGCCGTAGGCCGTGGTCGGCACGCTCTTGATCTTGTCGATCGTCTCCATGCCTTCCACCACCTTGCCGAAGACTGCGTAGCCGTTGCCGTCCGGCTGCGGGTAGTCGAGATTGGAATTATCCACCACATTGACGAAGAACTGCGCGGTGGCCGAGTTGGGGTCGCTGGTGCGTGCCATGGCCACCGTGCCGGCCTTGTTCTTCAGGCCGCCGCGGGCTTCCAGCGGGATCGGCGCACGGGTGGGCTTTTCCTTCATGTCGCGGTCAAAGCCGCCGCCCTGCACCATGAAGCCATTGATCACGCGATGGAAGATGGTGCCACTGTAGAAGCCGCTCTTCACATATTCCAGGAAGTTCGCGACGGTCTTGGGCGCGGCCTCGGGGTAGAGCTCGATGGTGAACTTGCCGGCACTGGTGACGAACTGGACGCGCTCGGCGGCCTTTTGCTGCGCCAGCGCGCTGAACGAGGACAGTGCCAGGGCGCCTGCGGTCAGGCCGGCCAGGACGATGCGACGGGAACGGATCATGTAGGTACTCCGGTAAGTCTGGATGCACATGGTCCGGGCATGCGGCGCCCGGGCCTTGGGATGGGTGGCCGTCAGTTGGCGGCGGGGGCGCTGGCAGGTGCCTGGCGCTGCGCTGGCGTCGCCTTGCGGCCAGTGCCAGCGGGCGCTGCCGGTTTGGCCGGCGCCGCCGGCGACGCGGCATCAGGGTTCAGCTGGCGCAGGCCGGCGTTGGCGCGGGCATCGCCCGGATTGCGGCGCAGCGCTTCGGTGTAGGCCTGCTCGGCCAGGCGGCGGTAGACGTCGCCGAGGTTGGTGTAGCCAATGGCAAAACCCGGCTTGACTTCGGTGGCCAGCAGCAACTCGGTCTCGGCGCGCTTCAGGTCGCCGCGCTTGGCGTAGAGCAGCGCCAGGTTGTTGTGGGGCTCGGGCAGTTCCGGGAAGTCCTGCGCCATCTCGGCAAAGGCCTGGATGGCGGCGTCCTCGCGGCCGGACTGGGCCAGGGCCCAGGCGCGCTGGAAGCGTGCCTGCGCATTGCGCGGGTTGGCGGCCAGCACGCGGTCGAAGCCCTTGATGGCTTCGTCGTAGCGGCGCGCGTTGGCGGCCTGCTGGGCCTCGCTCATGCCAGGGTCGGTCGACTGGATGCCGCCGACCGGCGCCGTCGGCGCGGCCAGCGACAACGGGCCGTTCTGCGCGTAGGCAGGGGCCGCCAGCGCGGCGGCCAGGGCCAGCAGGGGCAGTACGGCGCGATGGCCGCGTCGGCGCGCGGGGGCGGCGAACATGGCAGAAGACGGGGAGGGCAGCGGCAGGCTCATTGAGGACAGGTCCGTTATACTCCGCGGCATTCTAGCAAAGCGGCAAGTCCGGCACGAAGGGCGATGCCATCGGGGCGGCAGGCGCGGCATCTCGCGCGACGCTGGCGGCGCCGTGCCGGAGGCAACCAGCGCACCGCCTTCCGGTAAGATATGGGGCGCGACGGAAATGCGCCAGTGGCCGCGTTGCCGCCGGCGGCCTGCCAGGCGCCGGGCAACCGGCGCCACGGCCCGCGCTGCCTGCTGTGCGAACCCCGGCAGTCTCCTCTCACCACTCACTTCGTTTCATGCAGCTTCTGAACATCTACAACACGCTCGCGCGTGAGAAACAGCCATTCGTGCCAATCGAACCCGGCAAGGTCCGCATGTATGTGTGCGGCATGACGGTGTACGACTACTGCCACGTTGGCCACGCTCGCGTGATGGTGGTGTTCGACATGGTGCACCGCTGGCTGCGTGCCGCCGGCTACGAGGTGACGTATGTGCAGAACATCACCGACATCGACGACAAAATCATCCGCCGCGCGGCCGAGAACGGCGAGACCATTGGCGAGCTGACCACGCGCTTTATCCAGTACATGCACGAGGATGCCGCCGCGCTGGGCGTGATCCGCCCTGACCACGAGCCGCGCGCCACCGACTACGTGCCGCAGATGCTTGACATGATCGGCAAGCTGGAAGCCAGGGGCCTGGCCTACCAGGCCAGCGACGGCGACGTGAACTATTCGGTGCGCAAGTTCGACGGCTACGGCAAGCTCTCGGGCAAGTCGCTGGAAGACCTGCGCGCCGGCGAGCGCGTCAGCGCCAACGACGCCAAGCAGGACCCGCTCGACTTCGTGCTGTGGAAGTCCGCCAAGGCCAGCGAGCCGCCCGAGAGCAAGTGGGACTCGAAGTGGGGCGCCGGCCGCCCGGGCTGGCACATTGAATGCTCCGCCATGAGCTGCACGCTGCTGGGCGAGCATTTCGACATCCATGGCGGCGGGGCTGACCTGCAGTTCCCGCACCACGAGAACGAGATTGCGCAGTCTGAAGGCGCCAGCGGCAAGCCCTTCGTCAACATGTGGATGCACAACGGATTCGTGCGCATCAACGACGAAAAAATGTCCAAGTCGCTTGGCAATTTCTTCACCATCCGCGAGGTCCTGAAGTCGTACGACGCCGAGGTCGTGCGCTTCTTTATCCTGCGCGCGCACTACCGCAGCCCGCTGAACTACAGCGACGCGCACCTGGACGATGCGCGCCACGCCCTGACACGCCTGTACACGGCGCTCAAGGACAGCCAGCCGGGCGGCTGCGCGGTGGACTGGGACGAGCCGCACGCCAGGCGCTTTGCCGAGGCCATGGGCGACGACTTCAACACGCCGATCGCGATGTCGGTGCTGTTCGACCTGGCCAGCGAGATCAACCGCACCGGCTCGACCGCGGGAGCGCGCCAGCTCAAGGCGCTGGCGGGCACGCTGGGCCTGCTCGAGCGCGATCCGCATACCTTCCTGCAAGGCGGCAGGTCCGACGACGGCATCTCGCCGGAACAGATCGAGACCCTGATCGCCGCGCGCAAGACCGCCAAGGTTGAGCGCAACTTTGCCGAAGCGGACCGCATCCGCGCGCAACTGCTGGAAGCGGGCATCGTGCTGGAAGACAAGCCGGGCGGTGCCACCGAGTGGAGGCGTGCTTGAACGCTGCCGCGCGCAAGCCCGCCACCGCCACGCCGCCGGCCACGCCTCCCGCTACGAGGGCCCGGGCGAAGGCAGCCGGTCCGCGCCCGGGCAAGGCTGGCGCCAGCGAGGCGCCGCTGCCTGACGGCAAGGACACGGCCAGGAGCACGCGCAACGCCAAGGCCGTGCTGCCCGAGGCGGATGCGGTGCCGCTGCCGGTCGAAACCGTCATCGATGCGGTGCGCCCCGCCTACTGGGACGAAGCCTGCGCCGACCTGATGAAGCGCGACCGCATCCTGCGCAAGATGATCCCCACCTACGGCCCGGCGCACCTGGTGTCGCGCGGCGATCCGTTCGTCACGCTGGCGCGCGCGGTGGTGGGCCAGCAGATTTCGGTCAAGGCGGCGCAATCGGTGTGGGAGCGGCTGCATGCGCTCTGCCCCAAGCTGACCCCGGCACAGTTCCTGCGCGCCGGTCCCGAGAAGCTGGCAGGCTGCGGCCTGTCCAAGCGCAAGGGGGAATACCTGATCGACCTGGCCGACCACTTCAAGGCGGGCATGGTGCATGTCGCCGAATGGGCGCAGATGGACGACGAAGCCGTGATCGCGGAGTTGACGCAGATTCGCGGCATCGGCCGCTGGACCGCGGAGATGTTCCTGATGTTCAACCTGATGCGGCCCAACGTGTTGCCGCTGGACGATATCGGCCTGATCAATGCGATCTCCGCCAACTATTTCAGCGGCGAACCCGTTACCCGCAGCGAGGCGCGCGAAGTTGCGGCCAACTGGGAGCCGTGGCGAACCGTGGCCACGTGGTATATGTGGCGCAGTCTCGACCCGTTGCCAGTGACGTATTAGGCATCGCAGCAAGAAAATTTAGTGGCAGGTGCAGTCCGGGCTATCTGGCAGGCGCTAAGATAGCGACCAAATTCCGGTAGAATGCGCCCCTTCACAGACAGGTACGTGTGATTTTATGAAAACCACCTTCCTGGATTTTGAGCAGCCCATTGCCGAACTTGAGGCAAAGATCGAAGAACTGCGCTTTGTGCAGGACGATTCGGCTGTTGATATTTCCGAAGAGATTTCGCGGCTGGCCGGCAAGAGCCAGCAGCTGACCAAAGACATCTACGCCAACCTGACCCCGTGGCAGGTTGCGCAAATCGCCCGCCACCCCCAGCGTCCCTATACGCTGGACTACGTGCGCGAGATCTTTACTGATTTCCACGAGCTGCACGGCGACCGCACCTTTGCCGACGATCTTTCGATCATCGGCGGCCTGGCGCGCTTCAACGGCCAGGCGTGCATGGTCATCGGCCACCAGAAGGGCCGTGACACGAAAGAGCGCGCCCTGCGCAATTTCGGCATGCCCAAGCCCGAGGGCTACCGCAAGGCCAAGCGCCTGATGGAGCTGGCGGACAAGTTCGGCCTGCCGATCTTCACCTTCGTCGACACCCCGGGCGCATTCCCCGGCATCGATGCCGAAGAGCGCGGCCAGTCAGAGGCTATCGGCCATAACTTGTACGTGATGGCCGGCCTTAAGGTGCCCCTGATCGCCACCATCATCGGTGAAGGCGGTTCGGGCGGCGCGCTGGCGATTGCCGTGGGCGACGTGGTGCAGATGCTGCAGTTCGCCACCTACGCGGTGATCTCGCCGGAAGGCTGCGCCTCGATCCTGTGGAAGACCGCCGAGAAGGCACCGGAAGCCGCCGAGGCGCTGGGCCTGACCGCGCACCGCCTGAAGGCGCTGGGCCTGATCGACAAGATCGTGAGCGAGCCGCTGGGCGGCGCGCACCGTGACTACAAGGGCATGGCGGCGATGCTCAAGCGCTCGCTGGCCGAGTCGCTGCGCCAGTTCCAGGGCATGAGCGTGAAGGAGCTGCAGGCCCGCCGCTACGAGCGCCTGCTCGCCTATGGCAAGTTCAAGGAAACCGGCACCCAGGACTGACCCGTCCGCCCGGCTGACCGACAAGGTCGCACAGGCCCTACAGGCCGGTGCGGCCTTTGTTGTTTCTGGTGGCGGCGCGGGCGCGGCGACGATCGCGGTGGCCCTGTCGGGCGGTCGCGATTCAGTCGCGCTGCTGCATGCCGCCCGTGCGGCCGCGGCGGAGTGGGGCGTTGGCGCGCGCGTGGTGGCGCTGCATGTCCATCACGGCCTGCAGGCGGATGCCGACGACTGGGACCGCTTCTGCGCAGCGCTGTGCGCGCAGTGGCAGGTCGGCTATTTCGTGCGGCGGGTATCGGTGCAGCCCGAAGCGGGAGAGGGCGTGGAAGCGGCCGCGCGCCGCGCGCGCTATGCCGCGCTGGCGGCGATGTGCGCCGACAGCGGCGCGCGCCTGCTGCTGTTTGCCCACCACCAGGACGACCAGGTCGAGACCGTGCTGCTGCGGCTGTTCCGCGGTGCCGGCGTGGCCGGCATGGCTGGCATGCCAGCGCTGCGCCCGCTGGACGAGCGCAGCGGCGTGACGCTGCTGCGCCCCTGGCTGGATGTGGCCCGCGCCGAGATCGAGGCCTATTGCGCGGCCAACGCACTGCAATGGGTCGACGACCCGTCCAATGCCGATGACCGCTATGCGCGCAATGCCTTGCGCGCGCACCTGCCGGCGCTGGTGGCGGCCTTTCCGGCGTTGCCGGTCAACGTGGTGCAGGCGGCCGCGCATTTCGCCCAGGCAGGCGCACTGATCGACGAACTGGCAGCCGCCTCGCTGGCGGCGCTGGCACGCCCCGGCCGCGATGCCGACACGCTTTCCGAACTCGATCTGGCAGGGCTGCGCGCCTTGCCCGTGGCACATGCCGATGCCGTGCTGCGCTTCTGGCTGCGCGACCTCGGCGTGCGCGCGCCGTCCACCGCTCGGCTGGCGGCGATGCGCGAGCAACTGGTCACCCACGCTGGCGGCGAGCCCGCGATCGCGCATGAGGGGCTGGTCCTGCGCCGTTTCCGCGACCGCGTGCTGGCCTGCACGCCGCCACCGATCGCTGCACCGGCACCCGTGACGCTGGACTGGCGCGGCGAGGCCCGTATCGTCGTGCCCGCCTGGCGCGGCGAACTCCATTTCTTCCGCGATGACACCTTCGGCGTGCCTGAAGCGGTGCTGCGCCAGCCCTTACACCTGGCTGGCCGCAGCGGCGGCGAGCGGATCGTGCTGCGCCCGGGCGGCCCGGCCCGGGCCCTGAAGCAAGCCTGCCAGGAAGCCGACATCCCGGCCTGGCGCCGCGCCTGGCTGCCGCTGCTGTGGTCTGGTGATACGCTGGTACTGGCCGCCGGCCTGGGCATGCACCGCCGCTGGCCGGACGCCGCGGCGGCGCCGCGCTGGCGCGTGGAATGGCATCCGCGGCCGCCGGCAGTGGCGATGCCGCCGCACTGAAGCCCCCGGATCGGCGCCGGCATCACTTCCGATCTGCAGCCGGAACCCCGCTCCCGCCTTGCCTGACTGGGCTTGTTCGTGTATTTTCAAGGGCTTTGCACAATCGCTGGCGTCGACAAGAAGATGGCTCTCATCGTTCACAAATACGGCGGCACTTCGATGGGTTCCTCGGAACGCATCAAGAATGTCGCCAAGCGCGTGGCCAAGTGGCACCGCGCCGGTCACCGCGTAGTCGTGGTGCCTTCGGCCATGTCGGGCGAGACCAATCGCCTGCTGGGACTCGCCAAGGAAATTTCGCCGCAGCCCAATCCGCGTGAACTGGACATGCTCGCCTCGACCGGCGAACAGGCCAGCGTGGCGCTGCTGGCCATCGCGCTGCACGGCGAGGACATCGACGCGGTCAGCTACACCGGCTGGCAAGTGCCGGTGAAGACCGACTCGGCCTATACCAAGGCCCGTATCGAGTCGATCGACGACGAGCGCATCCTGGCCGACCTCGACGCCGGGCGCGTGGTCGTGATCACCGGCTTCCAGGGCATCGACGACGACGGCAACATCACCACGCTGGGCCGTGGCGGCTCGGACACCTCGGCCGTGGCCATTGCCGCCGCCATCGAGGCCGACGAGTGCCTGATCTACACCGACGTCGACGGCGTGTACACCACCGACCCGCGCGTGGTCGAAGACGCCCGCCGCCTGGACCAGATCACCTTCGAAGAAATGCTGGAAATGGCCAGCCTCGGCTCCAAGGTGCTGCAGATCCGCTCCGTGGAGTTCGCCGGCAAGTACCGCGTGAAGACCCGCGTGCTGTCGTCGCTGACCGACCCGCTTATGCCGCTCGAGCAGGAAATGCACTCGGGCACGCTGATCACTTTTGAGGAAGACTCCACCATGGAAGCAGCCGTCATCTCCGGCATCGCCTTTGCCCGTGACGAAGCCAAGATCACCGTTCTGGGCGTGCCGGACAAGCCGGGCATCGCCTACCAGATCCTGGGCCCGGTCGCCGACGCCAACATCGACGTCGACATGATCATCCAGAACCAGTCCGTCGACGGCAAGACCGATTTCACCTTCACCGTGCCGCGCGGCGACTACCAGCGCGCGCTGGCCATCCTGAACGACGGCGTGAAGTCGCACATCGGCGCCGGCAGCGTGTCGGGCGACCCGAAGGTGTCGAAGGTGTCGGTGGTGGGCGTGGGCATGCGCTCGCACGTGGGCATCGCCAGCAAGATGTTCCGCACCCTCTCGGAAGAGGGCATCAACATCCAGATGATCTCCACCTCGGAAATCAAGATCTCGGTGCTGATCGACGAGAAGTACATGGAACTGGCCGTGCGCGCGCTGCACAAGGCCTTCGAACTGGAACAGGCCTGATCCGTTCGTGAACACTTCTGGCGGGGCCGCGATTTTTGTGTTGAGTGATCGATTTTTCGTTGACCAACACGTGTGGCGCCGCTAGAATACGCGCTTCGTTGTGTGGCTCCCTCACACAACGCAAGTTTGGGAGACGTGGCCGAGAGGTCGAAGGCACTCCCCTGCTAAGGGAGCATCCGGGCCAAAACCTGGATCGAGGGTTCGAATCCCTCCGTCTCCGCCAGCAATGGCGGCGAACCCCGGAAGATCGCGGTCTTCCGGGGTTTTGTTTTTTGCGGATCCGGATTTCTACTGTCCGAGCAGATACCCGCCACTTCTCTGCTGCTGCCCGTGTCGTTGCATGGGGCAGCGCCAACGATTCTCCCTCGAAGACCTTATTGCAATCCGGCGACGAGAGTGCGCCAGATTCTGCAGATACTCCCCTCAAGGCCGTTGATCTGATTTCGCAGTCAACGGCAAGCGCTTGCCTGGATAACTCGCGAATTCAGTGTTTACGCTTGCGGCGACTTTCTGCTAATTCACTGCCCCACAACACTGCCACCCCACTTAAGTTGGGTGTTTACGCCGCGATATTCAGGGCCCGTTTTTCCCCGCTTGTTATAGATTGTTAAGACATATAAGAGGCTGGATTCCGAATAGGACCCTAGCCAATAAGTGCACTATTAGCATCAGTCGTTGGTGACGGCCGCTCAGCCGCATGGCTGCCATCGACATCCGGGGGGAAAACAATCTTGCGCCAGACGCTTGCGCGCGCGCTGCGCCCGCTTGGACGCCTTGGGTCGCGCACCATCACCGCGGGCACCTTGCTGCTTGGCGTGATGACGACGGCTGTCGTCTATGCGTTCTGCACCGACCTGCTGGAAAAGGACGTCCGCCTGCGTTTCGAGAACGATACCGGCGACGTGATCCAGCAGATCGATACACGGATCCGCCTCTATACCGATGTACTCGTGACCATGCAGGCGCTGTTCGGCGCCAGCGACCATGTCTCGCGCGGCGAGTTTCGCGATTTCGTCAGCGGCTTGAACCTGCCGCAGCGCTATCCCGGTTTCCAGACGCTGAACTACGCGCCGTACGTGCCGGCGGCCGAGATCGACGCCTTTGTCGCCCGGCAGCGCAGCGATCCGATCCTGCGCGAGGCGGGCGTGACGTTCAACGTGCGGCCCCCCGGCCGGCGGCCGGGCCATTTCGTGCTGACCTATGTCGAGCCGCTCGACATCAACCTGGCGTCGATCGGCATCGACATGGGCGCCGAGCCTCGGCGCCTGGCCGCGCTTGAACGCGCGCGCGATACCGGGCAGTCAGTCAGCAGCGGGCGCCTGATCTTCAGCGAGGCAAAGAACCCGCATGTGGGCATCGCCCTGCGCCTGCCGGTGTACCGCAAGGTGCCCGACCTGGATTCCGTGGAAGCGCGCCGACGCGCCTATGTCGGCTCGGTTGGCGCGGGGATCCGGGTGGATGACCTGCTGAAGGACCTGGTCAGCAATGAGAACCTGCGCCGGATCCGGTTCCGCGTGCATGACGCCGGAGACTTCGCCGAGGCGGCGGTCCCGTCCTCCGCCGCCAACCTGCTCTATGACAGCCTGACCGGCCTGGCGGTCGGGGAGCGCAGCCGGGTCGCTGGCGGCAGCGCCGTCCACGCCAGTGCCGCGCGTGGCGCGACGGCACTGGCGGACGGCCAGGCGGCCCCGGGCCAGCATGACCTGGTCAAGAGCGTGGTGCGGAATTTCGGCGGACGGCGCTGGGTGATCGCGTTTGCTGCCGATGCCAAGGCCATCAGTGGTCCCCAGCGCTACCTGCCGGCGCTGGTGGTGGTTTCCGGCCTGATCATCAGCGTGCTGCTGGGGTGGCTGGCCTATGCGCTGTCGAGTTCGCGGGCGCGCGCCGTGGCCGTGGCCGACCAGATGACGCACAGCCTGCGCGACAGCCAGGCCGCGCTGGCCGAGGCGCAGCAGATTGCCCGCCTGGGCGACTGGCGCATCGACCTGGACAAGGACATCGCGCATTTTTCCCGGGAAATGGCGCGCCTGCTGGGCTTGCGCGGCGACAAACCGACTCCGGAAGCGCTGTTCCAGGCGATCGACGCCGGCCATCGCGCCGTGCTGCAGGAAAGGATGCGGGTAGCCCTGCAGGATCGCCAGCCGTTCGAGTTCGAGTGCCCCTACCATTCGCGGCGCGGGCGGCGGGGCTGGCTGCACCTGATCGGCCACGCGCATGGGGCGGCGGACAGCGCCGTGCTGCGGGGCACCGCGCAGGACATCAGCCAGCGCAAGTCCGCCGAGCAGGCCAGGATGCAGGAACACCAGATTGCCCTGCACCTGGCCACCGCCACCAGCGAAACCGAGGTGCTGGAGGAGATTGTCCACACGCTGCTCGAAGGCATGGACTGGGAGGCGGGTGCCTTCTGGCCGGGCGATGACAGCCAGGGGCTGAAGCTGCCACCGGTCTACCTGGCCCGCGTCAAGGCGCTGCAGCCCTGGTTCGCCGAGCGCCCCGCAGGGCCGGCCGTCGCTGCGGTCTTGCCGGCGCCGCAATGGTATGCAAGCCGCAGCGCGATGGCCCGGCATCCGCAAGCCAGGTGGCTCGACGCGGGCGGCATCCGTACGGTGTTCGCCTTCCCGCTGAGCAGGGGTCACGTGACGCTCGGCGTGGTCGAACTCTATTCGCGCAGCAAGCGCAGCCCCGATACGCATGCGCTCGCGATGGCGGGCGGCATTGCCAATCAGACCGGGCACTTCCTGCTGCGGCGCCAGGCCGAGGAGAACCTGCGCTTCCTCGCCAATCACGATGCCCTCACCGGCCTGCCCAACCGCCTCATGTTCAAGGCCGAGTTCGAGCAGGCGCTGACCCGTGCCCGCGCCAGCGGCCAGGCCCTGCATGTCATTTTCGTGGACCTGGACGAGTTCAAGGTCGTGAACGACACGATTGGCCACAACGCCGGCGACATCGTGCTGCGCGAGATGGCCGACCGGTTGCGCGGGAGTCTGGAGGAGGTGGAGCTGATCACCCGCTTCGGCGGCGATGAATTCGTCGTGCTGCTGGACCCCAAGGGCGATTCGACGCTCCTGGAGCGGACCATCGCCAGGATCCAGGCTGCGCTCGCGCCAGGCTTCGTCGTCAACGAGTCGGAGCTGCGCATGACGGCAAGTATCGGCATCAGCTCCTTCCCCGAGGACGGCAGCGACTGGCAGACCCTGCTCAAGCATGCCGACCTGGCCATGTATGGTGCCAAGCAGCTCGGCAAGAACGGCTACCAGTTCTACTGCCGGGGCATGAGCGCGTCCCTGCAGCGGCGCATCGACATGGAATCGCACCTGCACCGCGCGCTCGAGCAGAACGAGTTCATCCTCTACTACCAGCCGCGCATTGCGCTCGCGTCGGGAGCGTGCACGGCGGTCGAGGCACTGATCCGCTGGCGCCACCCGGAACTGGGCCTGGTCATGCCCGGAGATTTCATTCCCTTCGCGGAGCAGAGCGGCGCCATTGTCGAGATCGGCGCCTGGGCGCTGCGCGAAGCGTGCCGGCAGAATGCCGCATGGCGCGCGCAGGGGCTGCCGCCGGTGCGTGTTTCAGTCAATCTTTCGGCACGGCAGTTTGCCGACAAGTCGCTCAGGCTGACCATTATCGATGCCCTGCGGCAAGCGGCGCTGCCTGGCAACCTGCTGGAGCTGGAGCTTACCGAAAGCATGATCATGCGCGATGCTGAACAGGCTTCCAGCTGGCTCTCGCGCCTGAAGCGCACCGGCGTTCGACTGGCGATCGACGACTTCGGCACCGGCTATTCCTCACTTGCCTACCTGAGCCGCTTCCCGATCGATACGGTCAAGATCGACCGTAGCTTCGTCCGCTACGTACCGGAAAGCCGCAGCGACACGCAGATTACCAGCGCGGTGATCGGGCTCGGCCACCGGCTCGGCCTGGAAGTGGTCGCCGAAGGCGTGGAGAACGAGGCGCAACTCGAATTCCTGCGCCGCGAAGGCTGCGACGAGGTGCAGGGCTACTACTTCAGCCATCCGCTGCCGCCGGCGAAGATCACTGCCTTCCTCGCCAGCCGCATGGAGAACGGCCCCGCTATCGAGCACGGGCCGCAACCACTGCGCGCCTGACTGCCGGCAATCCGGCGCGCGCTTATGCAAGTCCAATAAAAGGCAGTCAAATAAAAATGGGAGCATGAATCATGCAGGTCCGTACTATTGAAATCATGTGGCAGGCCATCGACGCCCTGGACTTTTCCAGGATGAAGGCCAAGCTGCTGCACCAGAAGCATGCGCACTGGTCGCCAGAATCGCTGGAGCAGGCGGAGAGCGGCTACCGGCAATTCCTCAAGCTGGCGGCGAAGCATCCGGACACGCCCGCCGTCCCCAGCGAGCAGGTGGATGCCTTCTGGCATGCCCACATCCTGGACACCAGGCGCTATGCCAGCGACTGCGAGCGCATCTTCGGCTATGTCCTTCACCATGACCCCTACGTTGGCATCGACGGCCCGGAGGATGAGGCCCGCCTCCTGCAAATGGCCGCGGCGAGCGATGCGCTGAGCATGCGCGAATTCGGCAGCCCGCTGACGTCTGCCGCATATTGTGCCCGGGCAGCAGCTGACGAGGCCGCGTACTGTGCGCGCATGGCGAAGGCGGAGGAACCAGCGTACTGCGCGCGCATGGCGAAGGCGGAGGAACCAGCGTACTGCGCGCGCATGGCGAAGGCGGAGGAGCCCGCGTACTGTGCACGGATGGCCAAGGCGGAGGAGCCGGCGTACTGCGCACGCGTGGCCAAGGCGGGGAAACCGGCGTACTGCGCACGCATGGCCAAGGCGGACGATCCCGCGTACTGCGCCCGCATGGCCAAGGCCGGCGAACTGGCTTCGCCCCAGGCCACGGCCTGCTGAAGGCCTGGCATTCGTGGCCGGGCGGGTGTCGTCAGCCTGGCCACGTTGCCCACGCCGGCACTATCGGTTGCCGCGCGGCACAGGTGCTGCATCGCGCATTGGCCGCGGCATCGATGAAATGAAAAATTTCATTTCTGAAATCCGATAGGCTGGCCTCGGAAGAAAATCCTCCACTAAATCAAAGGGATGGTGCCTGAATCGGCCGTGGCCCGCTTCTTGCGGCAGCAGGCCGGGATGGGCGCGTATTTCATCGTGCCTGCAAACCTGCCGTCGCCCTCGCCATCGCGCTGCGTCGCGGGCAGGCGAACCTGGTCTTGAAGAGGAAGGCACCACGATGTACTACGGAAGAAACGGAGCCCGCGGGCACAGCCGCGAGCTTGCCGGAGATGGCGATCAGCCGCTTGCCGGCCAGAATCAAAGCGAGCATGGCGAGCGGGACCAGCCGTCGCCAAAGCGAGCCAACTGGGCATGGGCCGCTGCATCGGCGCACTATGACTGGATGGACTCGCACGCCCCATTTGCCCATTTCGACTAGCGGCCCAGGCAAGCCTCGCGCCCGTGCTGCATCCCTGATCACCTGACCCTGCCGTGGCAGTTGCGCACGGCTGGTTCGTTTCCCTGCGCCCCATGGACTACGCCCCTATCCGTTCCCTGCTGATTGCCAACCGTTCCGAGATCGCGATCCGCGTGATGCGCGCCGCCGCCGAGATGAATGTGCGCACGGTGGCGATTTATTCGAAGGAAGACCGCCTCGCGCTGCATCGCTTCAAGTCCGATGAGAGCTATCTGGTCGGCGAGGGCAAGAAGCCGCTGGCGGCTTACCTCGACATCGACGACATCCTGCGCATCGCCAGGCAGGCAAAGGTCGACGCCATTCATCCGGGCTATGGCTTCCTCTCGGAAAACCCGGACTTCGCGCAGGCCGTGATCGACGCGGGAATCCGCTGGATCGGCCCGTCGCCCGAGGTCATGCGCAAGCTTGGCAACAAGGTGGCGGCGCGCAACGCGGCGATCGAGGCGGGCGTGCCGGTGATGCCGGCAACCGATCCGCTGCCGCATGACCTGGAGACATGCAAGCGCCTGGCCGCCGGCGTCGGCTATCCGCTGATGCTCAAGGCAAGCTGGGGCGGCGGCGGACGCGGCATGCGGGTCCTGGAAAGCGAGCAGGACCTTGAGGGGGCGCTCGCCGCGGCGCGGCGCGAGGCGCTGGCTGCGTTCGGCAACGACGAGGTGTATGTCGAAAAGCTGGTGCGCAACGCGCGCCATGTCGAAGTGCAGGTGCTCGGCGACACGCACGGCAACCTCGTGCATCTCTATGAGCGCGACTGTACCGTGCAGCGGCGCAACCAGAAGGTGGTGGAGCGGGCGCCCGCGCCTTACCTCGACGATGCCGGCCGGGCCGCGCTGTGCGAATCGGCCCTGCGGCTGATGCGCGCGGTCGGCTACACCCATGCCGGCACGGTCGAATTCCTGATGGATGCCGATTCCGGCCAGTTCTACTTCATCGAGGTCAATCCGCGCATCCAGGTCGAACACACGGTCACGGAGATGGTCACCGGGATTGATATCGTCAAGGCGCAGATCCGCGTGACCGAAGGCGGCCATATCGGCATGACCGAGAACACGCGCAATGAAAACGGCGAGATCGTCGTGCGCGCCGCGGGCGTGCCGGTGCAGGAAGCGATTTCGCTCAACGGTCACGCGCTGCAATGCCGGATCACCACCGAGGACCCGGAGAACGGCTTCCTGCCGGACTATGGCCGCCTCACCGCCTACCGCAGCGCGGCCGGCTTCGGCGTGCGCCTGGACGCCGGCACTGCCTACGGCGGCGCGGTGATCACGCCGTACTACGATTCGCTGCTGGTCAAGGTCACCACCTGGGCGCCGACCGCGCCCGAATCGATCCGGCGCATGGACCGTGCGCTGCGCGAGTTCCGCATCCGCGGCGTCGCGTCCAACCTGCAGTTCCTCGAGAACGTCATCAACCATGCCGCGTTCCGGTCCGGCGATGTCACCACGCGCTTTATCGACCTGACGCCGGAACTGCTGGCCTTCACCAAGCGCCTGGACCGCGCCACCAAGCTGCTGCGTTACCTGGGCGAGGTCAGCGTCAACGGGCACCCGGAGATGAGCGGCCGCACGCTGCCATCGCTGCCGCTGCCCGCACCGGTCCTGCCCGCCTTCGACACCAGCGGTGCGCTGCCCTACGGTACGCGCGACCGGCTGCGCGAGCTGGGCGCGGAGAAGTTCTCGCGCTGGATGCTGGAGCAGAAGCAGGTGCTGCTGACTGACACCACCATGCGCGACGCGCACCAGTCGCTGTTCGCCACGCGCATGCGCACCGCCGACATGCTGCCGATCGCGCCGTTCTATGCGCGCGAACTGTCGCAGCTGTTCTCGCTGGAGTGCTGGGGCGGCGCCACCTTCGACGTGGCGCTGCGCTTCCTCAAGGAAGACCCGTGGCAGCGCCTTGAGCAACTGCGCGAGCGCGTGCCCAACGTGCTGTTCCAGATGCTGCTGCGCGGCTCCAACGCGGTCGGCTACACCAATTATGCCGACAACGTGGTGCGCTTCTTCGTGCGCCAGGCGGCCAGCGCCGGCGTGGATGTGTTCCGCGTGTTCGATTCACTGAACTGGGTGCGCAACATGCGGGTCGCGATCGACGCCGTCGGCGAGAGCGGCGCGCTGTGCGAAGGCGCGATCTGCTATACCGGCGACCTGTTCGACAAGTCGCGCGCCAAATACGACCTGAAGTACTACGTCGGCATCGCGCGCGAGCTGAAGCAGGCCGGCGTGCATGTGCTGGGCATCAAGGACATGGCCGGCATCTGCCGACCGCAGGCCGCGGCGGCACTGGTCAGGGCGCTCAAGGAAGAGACCGGGCTGCCGGTGCATTTCCATACCCACGACACCAGCGGCATCTCGGCCGCTTCGGCACTGGCCGCGATCGAGGCCGGCTGCGATGCGGTCGACGGCGCGCTCGACGCCATGAGCGGGCTGACTTCGCAACCCAACCTGTCGAGCATCGCAGCGGCCCTGGCCGGCAGCGAGCGTGATCCCGGCCTCAGCCTGGAGCGCCTGCACGAAGCGTCAATGTACTGGGAAGGGGTGCGCCGCTTCTACGCGCCGTTCGAATCCGAAATCCGCGCCGGCACCGCCGACGTGTACCGCCACGAGATGCCCGGCGGCCAGTACACCAACCTGCGCGAGCAGGCGCGCTCGCTCGGCATCGAGCATCGCTGGACCGAGGTATCGCGTGCCTATGCCGAGGTCAACCAGATGTTCGGCGACATCGTCAAGGTGACGCCGACGTCCAAGGTGGTCGGCGACCTGGCATTGATGATGGTGGCCAACGACCTGAGCGCCGCCGACGTGTGCGATCCGGCCAAGGAAACCGCCTTCCCTGAATCGGTGGTGTCGCTGTTCAAGGGCGAACTGGGCTTTCCGCCCGACGGCTTCCCCGCGGCACTGTCGCGCAAGGTGCTGCGCGGCGAGCCGCCCGCGCCGTACCGGCCCGGCGACCAGATCCCGCCGGTCGACCTCGACGCGGCGCGCGCCGCGGGTGAAGCCGCGTGCGAACAGCCGCTCGACGACCGCCAGCTGGCTTCGTACCTGATGTACCCGAAGCAGGCCGGCGAGTACCACGCGCATGTGCGCAACTACAGCGACACCTCGGTGGTACCCACGCCGGCATACCTGTACGGCCTGCAGCCGCAGGAAGAAGTGGCCATCGACATCGCCGCCGGCAAGACCCTGCTGGTCTCGCTGCAAGGCACGCACCCCGATGCCGAAGAGGGTGTCATCAAGGTCCAGTTCGAGCTGAACGGGCAGTCGCGCACCACGCTGGTCGAGCAGCGCAGCACCACGCAAGCGGCGGCGAAGCGCCACAGCCGTCCGGTTGCCGAGCCCGACAACCCGCTGCATGTCGCCGCGCCCATGCCTGGCTCGATCGTGACGGTGGCGGTGCAGCCAGGGCAGCGCGTGGCCGCGGGCACGACGCTGCTGGCGCTGGAGGCGATGAAGATGGAGACCCATATCGCGGCGGAGCGGGACTGCGAAATCGCCGCAGTCCATGTTCAGCAGGGCGATCGCGTGGCGGCGAAGGATCTGCTGATTGAACTGAAGAATTGACGCTGGCTGGCAGGCGCGGGCTCCGATTCGCATCCCGCAGCGAACCGTCCGCCACTTCCACCACGCCGTGCAGACAGATTCCCGGCTACGTGCAGTTGTCCCGGTACGCCTGCTGCAGTTGCTTGCGCGTCTTGTCGCGTTCGATCTTGGGGATGGTGCGGCCTTGCGCGTTCTGGGTGGCGGGGCCGGATGATTGATAGGAGCGCTTCTTGGAGGTGGCGTTGTATTGCTCCTTCAGGGCTTCGCACTTGGCGCGCGCGGCCTCTTCAGGATCGGGCGAGGCGGCTGACGGGGGGCGATAGGGACTGGCCCCGCCTTGCACCGCTTCCGATATGGCGCCGGCGGCACCACCTGCCGGTGCGGGCTGCGCCAGGGCAGGCGAGGCCCACGCCAGGGCCAGCAGGCCGGTTGCCAGGCATCTCGTCGATATCGGCATCTTGTCTCTCCCCGGTGCAAAGGCATTCCGCTGGGCGCGGGAACCCTGTCGGACTACAGGCTGGCTTGCCAGACCATCATACGTCCCATTACCGGGATTGTCAGAAGCGAATGACCCGGGCGGTTCTTCCCCGTAGCCAGATCGGGAGCGCGGTGCGGCAAGCAGGCAGCATTGCATTGCAGCATCCGAGGCGCTTCGCGGCACCCCGACCAGGGCGTTCCAGGGCAGGCTGATCCACTTCTTTCTTTGATCCGGCGGGGCGGCACCCTCTATAGTCGATGTATGCCAAGGAGATGCCCCCCATGGAGCCTCAGAACCTGACTCCCGCCGCGCAGCGCGAAGCCGACAAGGCACCCGGGTGGTTGCGCTGGCTCCCCGGGGTCCAGATGCTGAAGTCATACCAGCCGGGCTGGCTGCCGAACGACCTCGCCGGCGGGCTGGTACTGACCACCATGCTGGTGCCGGTCGGCATCGCCTACGCCGAGGCCTCCGGCGTGCCCGGTGTCTACGGGCTCTACGCCACCATGATCCCGATGCTGGTGTATGCCGTGTTCGGCCCGAGCCGGATCCTTGTGCTGGGGCCGGATTCGGCCCTGGCTGCGCCGATCCTGGCTGTGGTGCTGCAGGTCTCCGGCGGCGATCCGGCGCGCGCCATCATGGTGGCCAGCATGATGGCAATCGTTTCGGGCGTGGTCTGCATCGTGATGGGGCTGTTGCGGCTGGGGTTCATTACCGAGTTGCTGTCCAAGCCGATCCGCTATGGCTACATGAACGGGATCGCGCTCGCGGTGCTGGTCAGCCAGTTGCCCAAGCTGTTCGCCATCTCGATTGAGGACGCCGGCCCGCTGCGGGAGATAATCAGCCTCGGCCGGGCGGTTCTGGCCGGCGAGACCAACTGGTACAGCTTTGCGGTCGGCGCGGGCAGCCTGGTGCTGATCCTGTTCCTGAAGCGCTTCGAGCGCATTCCCGGCATCCTGATCGCGGTGATCATTGCCACGCTGGTCGTCAGCGTGCTGCACCTGGACCAGTCCGGCGTGAAGGTGCTGGGCCAGATCCCGCAAGGCTTGCCGGCCTTTGTCGTGCCCTGGGTGAGCGATGCGGACCTGGTGAAGATCCTGCTGGGCGGGTGTGCCGTTGCGCTGATCTCGTTCGCGGATACCAGCGTGCTGTCGCGCACCTTTGCCGCACGCACCAACACCCGCGTCGACCCGAACCAGGAGATGGTCGGGCTGGGCGCCGCCAACCTGGCCGTGGGCTTCTTCCAGGGCTTTCCGATCAGCAGCAGCTCGTCCCGAACGCCGGTGGCCGAAGCCGCGGGCGCGAAGACCCAGCTTACCGGCGTGGTGGGTGCGCTGGCCGTGGCGGCGCTGCTGATGTTCGCGCCCAACCTGCTGCAGTACCTGCCAAACAGCGCGCTGGCCGCGGTGGTGATCGCGGCGGCCATCGGCCTGTTCGAGGTGAATGACCTCAAGCGCATCTACCGGATCCAGCAGTGGGAGTTCTGGCTTTCCATGGTGTGCTTTGCCGCGGTGGCAGTGTTCGGGGCCATCCAGGGGATCATCCTGGCCGTGGTCATCGCCGTTATTGAGTTCCTGTGGGACGGCTGGCGGCCGCACTATGCCGTGCTCGGCCGCGTCGAAGGCCTGCGCGGCTATCACGACATGCAACGTTACCCGCATGCGCAGCGCATCGACGGCCTGGTGCTGTTCCGCTGGGATGCGCCGCTGTTCTTCGCCAATGCCGAACTGTTCCAGGAGCGGCTGATGGAAGCGATCGATGCATCGCCGACACCCGTGCGCAGGGTCGTGGTGGCGGCCGAACCGGTGACCAGTGTCGATGTCACCTCGGCCGACATGCTGCGCGAACTGAGCCGGACCCTGGACGCGCGCGGCATCGCGCTGCATTTTGCCGAGATGAAGGATCCCGTGAGAGACAAGCTCAAGCGCTTCGAGCTGATGGAAGCGATTGGCGACAAGAACTTCCATCCGACCGTGGGCAGTGCGGTGGATGACTACCTTGGCCTTGATGACGGCCCGACCGGCACGGGCAGCGGAAGTCCGCCTGCGGCGCCGGCCGGCCACTGAAGAGCCCTGCGCCGCATGCTTCGTTGCCGGCGCTGTGCTTACGAGAGCCGGCGGCCGAGCGTTTCCGGCACCATGGCCAACCCGAGCAGCGAGACCAGGCCGCAGCCGATCAGGTAGAACGCCGGCGCATTGGGACTGCCTGTCAGGTGGATCAGCAAGGTCGAGAACAACTGGGCAAAGCCGCCGAATATCGCAATGGCCACATAGTAGGTCACGGACATGCCGGTGGCCCGCAGGCGCTGCGGCAATACCTCGCTCACCAGCACCAGCGTGGCGGGCGAAGTCATGGCCATGGGGATGGCCAGGCACCCGACCACCACCAGCAGGCAAGTCAATGACGGAAAGGTGTTGAGCACGAAAAAGGCTGGATAGGCCATCAGCAGCAACACCACGCGCGACCACCACACCATGGTGCGGCGCCCGACGCGGTCGCACATCCACCCGGCGATCGGGCCAAACACCACCATCATGGCCGCGGCCACGAAGCCGGCCCAGACCGCCTCCCCGCGCGGGATATGCAGCTGGAAGGTGGCGTAGTTCGGCAGATAGTAGGCGATCAGGTGTACCGCCGCCGCGAGGCCGGTCATCAGGAGCACGCTGGCCACCAGCTCGCGCCAGTGCTGACGCATCAGCTGCCATCCGCCGGCAGCGGCCTTCTTGCGCGGCGGCGGCACCAGCGTTTCCTCCAGGCGCCGGCGGATCAGCTGGCCGATGGGGATTACCAGGATGCCGAGCAGGAATGCAGCGCGCCAGCCCCAATGCTCGAGGGCATCGGCGCTGAGCGTATGGCTGAGCGAGAGCGCCACCAGCGCTGCGAACACGGCGGCAATACCCTGGCTGGCCGTCTGCCAGCTGGTGTAGAAGCCGCGCGAGCGTTCGTCCGCGTACTCCAGCAGCATGGCGCTGGCCGAGCCCATCTCACCGCCGATTGCAAAGCCCTGCAGCAGGCGTGCGAGGATCATCAGGACCGGGGCCAGGTAGCCGATCTGTGCATAGGTCGGCGTCACCACGAGGATCAGGGCGCTGAACGCCATCAGCCACATCGACAGCAGCACCGCGGGCTTGCGGCCATGGCGGTCGGCGTACGCGCCGATCACCAGTCCGCCCAGGGGCCGCATCAGGTAGCCCGCGCCAAAGGTGCCGAACGACAGTAGCAACTGGCCGAGCGGATTGCCGACAGGAAAATAGAGGGGAATGATCAGGGTGGCGAAGAAGTTGTACACCCCCGAGTCGTATAACTCCAGGGCACCGCCGATGGTGATGGCGGTGACCGCAGAAGCCTTGGACATGGGCTTGGGGTTGTCCTCGGCCGGCGCGGGCGTGGATACTGGCGACGCCATGGTGGTGGTGGGATCGAGGGGCAAAGCTGTCTCCTGGCGCGGCCATTGCTGGTACGAATGCGGGCAAGACGCCGCCGCGCGCGGTTGTTAGTCTGATGAAGTGAGTCGGTCGAGGCGGGTCGCGGCCTGGCGCCGCCAGGCCGCGCTGCCTTATTCCAGCCGGAACCCGGTCTGCTTGATGGCGAGCGCCCATTTCTTCTGCTCGGCCGCCATGAAGCTGGCAAACTGGTCTGGGGAACTCTGGCTGGCGGGCTCATAACCCCTGCTGACGAGTTGCTGGCGCACGCCAGGCGCATTCAGGGCCTTCTCGATCTCCTTGCCGAGCAGCGCGACGATTTCCTTCGGCGTGCCGGCGGGTGCCACCAGGCCATACCATTCGCTGGCCTCGATACCGGGGAAGCCCGCCTCCGCCATGGTTGGCACATCCGGGAACAACGGCAGCCGCTGCTTGCTGGCCACGGCGATGCCCTTGAGCTGGCCGCCCTTGACGAACGGCATCACCGCCGGCACGCCGTGGAACATCATCTGGATATGGCCACCCACCATGTCGGTCAGCGCCTGCGGTCCGCCCTTGTAGGGCGCGTGCACGACATTGATATGGGCGGTCTCCTTGAACACCTCGGTGATCACGTTTTGCTGGGTGCCCGGGCCGACCGATGCATAGCTGAGCTTGCCGGGCTCCGCCTTGGCGCGTGCCACCAGGTCCTTGACCGAGCCGCCCACGGACGGGTGGATTACCAGCATGTACGGCGAGCTTGCCATCAGCCCCAGCGGCGCGAAGTCCTTGCCCATGTCGAAGGGCAGGTTCTTGTGCAGGCTGGCGTTGATCGCCATCGGCGCGCTGGCGACCAGCAGCGTGTAGCCATCCGGTGCCGCCTTGGCGCCCATGCCGGCGCCGATATTGCCGGTTGCCCCGGGCCGGTTGTCGACCACGACTTGCTGGCCCAGGCTGGCCGTCATCTTCTCGGCCACCGTGCGGGTGACCGCATCGACGCCGCCGCCCGCCGGCCAGGGCACGATGATGCGGATCGGGCGGTTGGGGTATCCGCCTTGTGCCAGCGCGCAGGTGGCGCAGGCTGCAAGTGCGATCGCGCCCAGGGTACGGCCAAAACGGTTCAGTACGGATTTCATCTGTTGTCTCCTCGCTGTCTCTGACGGGCCCCGGTGAAGGTGACGGGGCTTTCGTTGGTTCAGTCTTTGATTTATGCCGCTTCAGTAGCTTTGATTTGTCCCGGCTGCGCGCCTGCTTGCTGCCATTGCGCCATCAGCCGCTCCCAGCGCGTGCGGGTGGCCGCCAGGTTGCGCGCCTTGACGTGGCCGTAGCCGCGGATTTCCTGCGGCAGCCGGGCAATCTCCAGCGCCAGGTCAAGGTTTTGCGCGGAAAGTGCCGGCAGCAAGGCTTCCACGCTGCGCCGGAATTCACCGATCAAAGCCCGCTCTTCCTTGCGCTCCAGGGTGTAGCCGAAGGGATCGAATGCCGTGCCGCGCAGTCCCTTGAACCGGGCCAGTACGCCGAACGCGCTGCGCATCCACGGGCCATAGGCGCCTTTCACCGGTTCGCCGGCCTGGTTCTTCCGCGCAAACAGGGGAGGGGCCAGGTGATGGACCAGCCGGACCTTGCCTTCGAACATCGACTCGATCTGCTGGCGGAATGCGGCGCCGGTATGCAGGCGAGCCACCTCATATTCGTCTTTATAGGCCATCAGCTTGAACAGCGAGCGGGCCACGGCTTCGGTCAGGCGGGTGCCGCCGACGACCGATTCCGCCGCCTTCACGCGGCCGACAAACGACTCGTATTGCGCCGCATAGGCCCGGTTCTGGTAGCCGGCCAGGAAGTCGGCGTGCTTCTTCATCAGTTCCTCGACCGGAACCTTGCGCACGAACTGGATCACCTGCGAGCCGGCCGGCTGCGCGGGTATCTTCGACATATCGTGGGCGCACAGCCGGCCCCATTCGAAGGCCGCCTTGTTGCTGTCGACCTGCACGCCGTTGAGCTCGATGGCGCGCATCAGCGCGGCGTGCGACAGCGGCACCTTGCCCTTCTGCCAGGCGAAGCCGAGCAGCAGCAGGTTGGCGTAGATCGACTGGCCGAGCAGCTGCTTCGCCACCTGTTCAGCGTCGAAGCTGGCGAGCTGGCCTTCGCCGACGGACTGCGCGATCCGCGCCACGGCCTCGCCGGTCTGCGGGTCCCAGTCCGGGTTGCGGACAAAGGCCGCGGTCGGGGTGATATGGCTGTTCAGCACCACATAAGTCCGCGCCGGCGACATCGCAGCCAGCGAGGTCTTGCTGGCGGCGACCACGGTATCGCAGGCGATCACCAGGTCGGCCATGGCCATGTCGACACGGCTCGCATGCAGGGCGTCCGGGCTGGCGGCGATCTGGATGTGGCTCCAGGTGGCCCCGCCCATCTGCGCCATGCCGGTCGCGTCCTGGGTGATCACGCCCTTGCCTTCGAGGTGGGCGGCCATGCCCAGCACGCCGCCGATGGTGACGATGCCGGTGCCGCCGATCCCCGCCACCACGATGCGCTGCGGCTTGCCGGCATCCGGCAGCGTGGGCATCGGGATGGCCGGAGGCGTGGCGCGGCCGCTCGCGGTGGTGGCGGGCTTCTTCAGTTGGCCGCCCTCGACCGTGACAAAGCTCGGGCAGAAGCCCTTGGTGCAGGAGAAGTCCTTGTTGCAGGTGTCCTGGTTGACCTTGCGCTTGCGCCCGAAGTCGGTTTCCACCGGTTGCACCGCCAGGCAGTTGCTTTCCACCGAGCAGTCGCCGCAGCCTTCGCACACCAGCTCGTTGATGACCACGCGCTTGGCCGGATCGACCATGGTGCCGCGCTTGCGCTCGCGGCGCTTCTTGGTGGCGCAGGCCTGGTCGTAGATGATCACGGTCACGCCGGACACCTCGCGCAGCTCGCGCTGCACGGTATCGAGTTCGTCGCGGTGGCGCACGGTGACGCCGGCGGCGAGGCTGCTGACGCCCTTGTACTTGCCCGGCTCGTCCGTGACCACGACGATCTGTCGCGCGCCTTCGGCGGCCAGTTCGCGCGTCATTGCCGGCACGTCGAGCTGGCCGTCCACCGGCTGCCCGCCGGTCATGGCCACGGCGCTGTTGAACAGGATCTTGTAGGTCAGGTTCACGCCGGCATGGATCGACTGGCGCACCGCCAGCAGGCCCGAGTGGTTGTAGGTGCCGTCGCCCAGGTTGGCGAACATGTGGGTGCGCTTGCTGAACGGCGCCTGGCCCATCCAGTGCACGCCTTCGCCGCCCATCTGCGACCAGGAAGTGGTCGAGCGGTCCATCCACACCACCATGCCGTGGCAACCGATGCCGGCGGTCGCGACCGAGCCTTCCGGCACCTTGGTGCTGGTGTTGTGCGGGCAGCCCGGGCAGAACCACGGCAGGCGGTCGGTGGCGCGCGTATCGCCCTGGGCGGTGGCGTGTTCCTTCGCTTCGATTTCCTGCAGGCGCACGTCCATGCGCGCGGCCACGTCGGCCGGCACGCCCAGCGCCTTGAGCCGCTGCGCGATGGCCTTGGCCACCAGCGCGGGCGAGAGATCGGCCTTGGCGCGCAGCAGCCAGTCCTCGGCGGGCTTGCGGTGGCTCCATTCGCCGCCGGCGCCGTCGGTGTGGTGGAACTTGCCGAAGACGGCAGGGCGGGCGGCGGGCGCGTAGTGGTACAGCTCGTCCTTGAGTTGCTGCTCGATCACGGGACGCTTCTCCTCGACCACCAGGATTTCGCGCAGCCCGCGCGCAAAGTCGCGCACGCTGTCGGGCTCCAGCGGCCAAACCACGCTGACCTTGTGCAGCCGGATGCCGAGCGCGCGGCAGGTGGCGTCATCCAGCCCGAGGTCGAGCAAGGCCTGGCGCGTGTCGCTGTAGGCCTTGCCGCTGGCGATGATGCCAAGGCGGTCGCCGGATCCCTCGATCACGTTGCGGTTCAGGCGGTTGGCGCGCACATAGGCGAGCGCGGCCGGCCACTTGAACTCCATCATGCGCGCCTCGGCCGCGAGCGGATCGTCGGGCCAGCGGATATGCAGGCCGCCGTCGGGCAGGGCAAAGTCTTCCGGCAGCACGATGTGCACGCGATCCGAGTCGGTGATCACCGAGGCGCCCGATTCCACCACCTCCTGCACGGTCTTCATGCCGGCCCACAGCCCGCTGAAGCGGCTCATGGCCAGGGCATGCAAGCCCAGGTCGAGGATGTCCTGCACATTGGACGGGAAGAACACCGGCAGCCCGCACGCCATGAAAGTGTGGTCGCTCTGGTGGGCCAGCGTGCTGCTCTTGGAGACGTGGTCATCGCCGGCGAGCGCGATCACGCCGCCCAGCGGCGAAGTGCCGGCCAGGTTGGCATGCTTGAGCGCATCGCCGCTGCGGTCGACGCCGGGGCCCTTGCCATACCAGATGCCGAACACGCCGTCGTAGCGCTTGCTGGCGGCATCGAAGTCCAGTTGCTGCGAGCCCCAGACCGCCGTGACGCCGAGTTCCTCGTTGACGCCGGGTTTGAAGACCACGTGGTTATCGGCAAGATGCTTCTTTGCCTGCCACAGCGCCTGGTCATAGGTGCCGAGCGGCGATCCGCGGTAGCCGGAAATAAAGGCGGCGGTGTTGTGGCCGGCCTCGGCATCGCGCTTGCGTTGCAACAGCGGCAGGCGTACCAGCGCCTGCACGCCGCTCATGTAGGCACGGCCGGAGTCCAGTGCGTACTTGTCGTCGATCGACACGGCTTGCAACGCCTGCCGGGCCGCGTCGGGGAGGATTGGAGCATTCATAAGGGCGGTTTTCAGGCAAACAGGGTTGAACGGGGCCTGCCGGCGTGCCTTGGCACCCGGATTCCAGGCAATACAGGTGATGGAAGCGGCGCTAGCCGGGGAGGGGGATGCCGAGTTCGCGGCCTAGCGCATCCAGTTCCCGCACGACCGCGTCGGGCAGGGCGATGCCTTGCTCGCGGCCTTCGCGTTCGAGCGCTTCGCCACGGTGTCCGGGGAGCCGGGCATCGGCGCCGCCGGCGGCAAGATAGTTGCCGGTCCACTGCGCCATGTAGTCGGCGAACAGCTCCTTGCCGGCAAAGGCGTCCGGCTTGACCAGCCAGACAAAACCGCCCTGGCGGCCGACCGCGCCGGCGCCTGCGACGGTGTTGCGCGCGGGAGAAAGCGAGTCTGCGGTGGCGGCCATGGCGCCGGCCAGGCACTCCACCATCATGGCGATGCCGATGCCCTTGTGCCCGCCGGTGGGCAGCAGCGAGCCTTCCAGCGCGCGTTGCGCATCGGTGGTCGGATGGCCGTCGGCGTCTAGCGCCCAGCCCTCAGGAATCGGCTTGCCTTCACGGGCGGCCAGCAGGATATGGCCGCGCGCGGCGACGCTGCAGGCGACGTCGAACACGATCGGCGCCGCGCCCGGCAACGGGCAGCCGAAGGCGATGGGGTTGTGCCCGATCGCGGCGCGGGCAAATCCTTCCATGCCCAGCACGGGCGGGGTGCGCTGTCCGACCATGCAGAAGGCACCCGCCTCGGCGGCCAGCAACGCCGGGATGCCCAGCGCGCCGAGATGGCCGCACGATTGCACCGCGACCAACACGGACGCGCTCGACTGCAGCGCCTCCAGCCCGAGTTGCACGGCGCGCGGGCCCGCGATCTGGCCCATGGCGCCGTCGGCATCCAGCACGATCCCGCCTGGGAAGGCCTTGTGCGACATCTCGGGACACGGGTTGAAATCGCCGGCACGCAGGCGTTCGACATAGGAGGGGACCCGCGTCAGGCCATGAGTCTTGTAGCCACGCAGTTCGCTGCGCACCAGCGCGGCGGCGGCTTCGCTCGCGTGGTCGGGCGCGACGCCGCACGACTCGAACACGGCGGCGGTCCAGCGCGCAAGGCTGTCGGTGTTCCAGCGGATACTCATGTGGATTTCTCCCGCATGATCATCAGGCGCTCCGCGAACGGGGCGGCATAGATCGACTGGTAGTAGAGCGGCTGGTCGCGCAGCGTGTAGCCGCGCAACTCCATGATGAATGCCGGCGCTTCCGGGTCGAGCCCGAGTTCCTGTGCGGCCACGGCCGGCGCCTGGCCGAAGCGGATCCACTGGTCCACGCGAAGCGTTGGCAGCGACAGGCGCTGGCCGATCAGCTCGCGCAGGTTCTTCTCCAGGGCATCGCGGTCCAGCCCGCCGAGCTGCGCGAAGTCTTCCTCGCGCAGCCAGAACTCGCTGTAGAGGTCGAAGTGGCCGCCGACGCTGATCACGCGCTCGATGCGCACGTAGCCGTCGCCGGCGAGGAACTCCGACCACGGTCCCTTGCGCTTGATCCGCTTTACCGAGCGCGCGTGGACGTAGGACGGCAGTTCGTTCCCCTGTTCATCGCGAAAGCGCAGGTAACGGACATCCGCCGGCGCAACGCGCGTCCCGGAGACAAAGGTGCCCCGTCCCTGTTCACGCGTGATCAGTCCGGAGTGCGTCAGCCGCGCCAATGCCTTCTGGATCGTGCCGACGCTGACCCCATGGAAGCTGGCGAGCTCTCCCTCGGAGGGCAGGCGGTCGCCCTCGCGCAGTGCGCCGGATTCGATGGAGCGGATGATCGCGTCGGAGACGCTGCGAAGTTTGGTCATGGTTGTTCAGAGGCTCAGTGCGAATCGACTGACCGCGGTCTCCCGGATATCGAGCACCTCGCTGGTCAGCCGCGTGCCGGATGCGACGTCCATCGCATAACCAAACAGCTGCTCGCCGAGGTCGGAGATCTTGTCCCCGTTCTGCAGGACTCCGCTGACGTCGAAGTCAATGTTGTCGGCCATGGTGTGCAGGGTATTGACGTTGCCGCACACCTTGACGGTCGGTGCCACCATGCTGCCGATGGGGTTGCCCACCCCCGTGCCGAAGAAGGTGAGCTGGCATCCGCCGGCGGCCAGCGCAGTGAGATTTTCCACTGCTGCGGCCGGCGCGTCCATGAAATGCAGCCCCTTCTTCTGCGGCGCCTCGCCGTAGCGCAGCACGCCCACCAGCGGGCTGGTGCCGGCCTTGGCCATGGCGCCCAGCGCCTTTTCCTCGACCGTGGTCAGTCCGCCGCGCTTGTTGTCGGGCGAAGGCTGGTCCTCGCGCATGTCGACGCCGCGCGAGATCGCCAGGTTTTCCATGTTGCGCACCGCCGTGACAAAGGCCTCGCGCACCCGGCCATCGGCCGCGCGCTCGGCGAACAGGTGCTCGGCGCCGATGAACTCCGAGGTCTCGGAAATGATCACGGTGCCGCCGCCGGCGATCACCATGTCCGCCATGCGGCCGATCACCGGATTGCAGCTCAGTCCGGAAGTGGTGTCTGAACCGCCGCACTCGACGCCGATCACCAGCGATGACACCGGGCACGGCACACGGCGCGCCTTCGACGCGGCCAGCGACAGTCGGCTGGCCTTGCGAGTGCCTTCGGCGATGCATGCGACCGTGCCGTCGGGCTGCAGGTGCACGCATTCGACCGGCTTGCCGGTGCTGCGGATGCGGCGTGCGACCTCTTCCGTCGACGATTCTTCCAGGCCCACCAGCAGCACCGCGGCGATATTGGGATTGCGGCCAAGACCGGCCAGCGACTCGAACGCGAAATCCAGGTCGGCGCCGAACTGTCCGCGCACGAACAGCGTCGTGACCGGGATGCAGCCGCCTACGGTGCGAGCAATGGTGCGGGTGACCGGATTGCAGTTGTCCATCACGGAAACCACCGCGACCCAGTTGCGCACACCGACCGCGCCGTTTTCGCGCGGGTATCCGAGGAAAGTTGTTGTCATCTGCATTACCCCTTTTGCAGGTCGCCGCGGGCACGCGCCGACTCGATGTTGTGAACGTGCATGTGTTCGCCGGCGCGCACCGCGCGGCTGGCGCGGCCGATGACCTGGCCGTACTTCAGGATGGTTTCTCCCTCGACCGTGTCGGCGATGCAGATCTTGTGGCCGAACGGCACGTCTTGCAGCAGCACAAGCCTGCCTTGTCGCTCGCCTTCCAGTGCGCAGGCTTCGCCGGCCTGGCCGGCGTCCAGCAGGGTGGCCACATTGTCGGCCGGGTTCAGTACGATGGCTCGGGGCATTGATCAACTCCTGTATAGGTGTTGGGATCAAATGTAGGGAGCCGACTGCCATGTAGTCAAGGATAAATAGGGGAACTCAGCGAAAACCACTACTCATACAGTGAAAGTCCTATATAGAAGTTTGTTGACATCGACCCGGCCGCTGTCTATCGTCATGTCAACGGCGATGTTGTTTGCGCCGGAGCATCGATGCAGTGAATCAATGGAGAAGGCGGACATGAACGTCATGTCACACAAGGAAAAGATTGCGAAGCTGCAGGCCCTGCGCGCACGCCTGGATCCCCTGGAGGACTTCGGCCTGTGGTTCTGGGCAGGCATGACCGCCGGCACCCATGCCGTCAATGCAGCACTGCACCAGGCCGGCATCACGCTGGCCGACGACCGGTTTCCGACGCAACCCGGCGTCTACCTGGTGCCGCAGCCCGACGGCAGCCTGAAGCCGGCGTTCCAGCCGCTGGGCGACGTCCTGCATGTCGGCCGCCCGAAAGTGGAGGGGCCGGTGCCTGCCGATATCGCCGAGATGATGGAAGCGATGGAGCACATCGAGCACTACCGTGATCCCTGTCTGCGCGAAGGGATGGCGCCCACTGGCGAGATTGCCGCGGGTTGCGACGCCGCGCTGCGCCGCTGCCTGGACTTGCTGGAAGCGCGTCTAGAGGGAGACAGCCATGGACATTGAGCAGCACATGGCGATGGCGCGCAGTCTCGAGGCGTCGCTGCAGAAGTGCACCAGCGCCGACTACGAGATGACTATCGAAGGCGCGATGCTGGCGGGCACGCACTGGCTGAACGCGCTATTGCACAAGCTGGGCGCGACGCCGCCGCAGGCGGATGTGTTCCACACCTACCTGCTGACGGTCAATGAATTCCGGCGGCTGGCGGTGGCGGCGGAGAAGCCGCTGCACGCCCTGGCCGCCATCGAGGATACGCGGGCGCCGTTTGTACGCGGCAACCATCCGGGTGGAGAAGCTGCCGCCGAACGGGCGCTGGAGCTGCTGTCGCTGATCCGCGCGACGGCGCTGGGTAGCGCATAGCAAGTACTGACACAGCAAGAGACACGTCGAGAGACAGGAAAAGGAGACAACAGTGAAGGCAGTCCGTGTAGTGCCGGGCCCCGAGGGCGGCAAGGTCGAAGTGCAGGATATCCCCGTGCCGGTGGCGGCAGCGGGGCAGGTACTGGTGAGGGTGCGCGCTGCGGGCCTCAACCGTGGCGAAATCAACCAGGCGAAGGAGCTGCGCTCGGGCAACACCATCACCACCGGCGTCGAATTTGCCGGCGAGATCGCGGAAGTCGGCGAAGGCGTCAGCGGCTGGCGCAAGGGCGACCGCGTGATGGGCCATGGCCGCGGCTGCCAGGCGGAGTACGTGGTGGCCGACCCGTTGGCGCTGATCCCGGTGCCGGACGGCCTGTCGTGGATCGATGCCGCGGCGTTCCCCAACGTCTTTATCACCGCGCATGACGCACTGGTCACCAATGGCCGCCTGGTGGCGGGCGAGTCGGTGCTGGTCAACGGCGCCTCGGGCGGCGTGGCGATGGCGGCGATCCAGATCGCCTCGCTGATGGGCGCCCGGCCCGTGATCGCGTCCTCGCGCTCGGCGGCCAAGCTGGACAAAATCAGCCAGTTCGGCATGGATGTCGGTATCGACGCCTCGAAGGACGACCAGGTCGAGGCGGTCTTGCAGGCCACCGACAACAAGGGTGTCGACATCATCATCGATACCGTCGGCGGCCCGGTGTTCGAGGCCAATATGAAAAGCCTGGCAATCAAGGGCCGCCTGGTGAACATCGCGCGGCTGGGCTCGGCAACCGCCCAGATCGACCTGGCGCAGCTCTGGCTCAAGCGCCTGCAGCTGATCGGCGTGACCTTCCGCACCCGCACGGAACAGGAGCGGCTGGAATGCATCCAGGCCTGCGCGCGCGACATGCTGCCCTTTTTGCGCGCGGGCCGCGTGCGCCTGCCGATCGACCGGACCTTTGCCATGACCGACATCGACGCCGCGCATGCGTACATGAAGCAAGACCAGCACGTCGGCAAGATCGTGTTGCTGGTCGACTGATTCCACAGAAAGCGATAGATAAGAGGAGACATGATGACAATCCAGATCAAGCCGCTGACCGGCTCCGTGGCCGCAGCCGTGACCGGTGTCGACCTGAACCAGCCGCTCGACGACGCCAGCTTCGAGATCCTGCACCGGGCCTTCCTGGAGCATGGCGTGCTGGTGTTCCGCGGCCAGCAACTGCAGCCGGCCGCGCAGGTCGCGTTCGCCCGGCGCTGGGGCAAGCCGGTGCAGGGCAACCCGCTGCTCAAGGGCCTGACCGAGTTCCCGGAACTGGCCCAGGTCACCAGGATCCCGAAGGAAACCGCCTCGACCGAGGCCTGGCATTCGGACTCGATCTATACCGAGGTGCCGCCGAAGATCTCGATCCTGTCGGCGGTCACCATCCCCATCGGTGGCGACACCATGTGGTGCAACCAGTACGTCTCGTACGACCGCCTGTCGCCGGCGATGCAGCGCATGATCGAAGGGCTGCGGGCCCGCTTCTCGGGGGCGCGGCTGGCCAGGATGACGGGTTCGGACAAGGTGCCGACGGCCGTGCACCCGATCGTGCGCACGCACCCGGAGACCGGGCGCAAGGCGCTTTATGTCGGCCACCCCGACACCGCGCAGTGCATCGAAGGCATGACCGAAGCGGAGAGCCGTCCGCTGCTCGACTTCCTGTATGAGCACTCGGTGACGCCGGACAACGTCTACCGCCATATGTGGCAGGAGGGCGATGTGGTGATGTGGGACAACCGCTGCACCATGCACTACGCCGTGCACGACTATGGCAATGCCGACCGCGTGCTGAACCGCGTCACGCTGGAAGGGGAAGTGCCCCGCTGAGCTGTACCGCCAAGACCGGCGCCGCGCCTTGCCGTTGATCCGGCATGCGGCGCCCGGCACACAGGTTGCCCGTCCACCCCCGACGCACGGAATGCACGGGACCAAAGGAGATTGAAATGCAGATAGGGATCCCGACTGAGACGCGGGCGGGGGAGGCGCGCGTTGCCGCAACGCCGGAGACCGTGAAGAAATACGTGGCACAGGGCCACCAGGTCGTATTGCAGGCTGGCGCCGGCGCGCGTGCCAGCCAGACCGACAGCGCCTATGAGGCCGCGGGCGCGCGCATCGGCAGCGCCGCCGAGGCGCTGGGCGCGCAACTGGTGCTGAAGGTGCGCGCACCGGACGAAGCCGAGCTGGCGCAGATGAAGCCGGACGCCGTGCTGGTCGGCATGCTCAATCCCTTCGACGCCGAGAACAACGCGCGCATGTCCGCCGCGAACATCACCGCCTTTGCGCTTGAAGCCGCGCCGCGCACGACGCGCGCGCAGAGCATGGACGTGCTGTCGTCGCAGGCCAATATCGCCGGCTACAAGGCCGTGCTGGTGGCGGCGCACCATTACCAGCGCTTCATGCCGATGCTGATGACCGCCGCGGGCACCGTCAAGGCGGCGCGCGTGCTGATCCTGGGCGCCGGCGTGGCCGGCCTGCAGGCCATCGCAACGGCCAAGCGGCTGGGCGCGGTGATCGAGGCCTCCGACGTGCGCCCCGCGGTGAAGGAGCAGATCGAATCGCTCGGCGGCAAGTTCCTCGATGTTCCCTTCCTCACCGACGAAGAGCGCGAGATCGCGCAGGGCGTGGGCGGCTATGCCCGCCCGATGCCGCCGGACTGGATGAAGCGCCAGGCCGAACTGGTCCACCAGCGCGCGATCCAGGCCGACATCGTCATCACCACCGCACTGATCCCGGGCCGCAAGGCGCCCACGCTGCTGCACGAAGCGACCGTGCAGCAGATGAAGCCGGGCTCGGTGGTGGTCGACCTGGCCGCGGCACAGGGCGGCAATTGCCCGCTGACGGTGGCCGACGAAGTGGTCGAGCGCCACGGCGTCGTGCTGATCGGACACACCAACCTGGCCGGCATGGTCGCGGCCGACGCCTCGGCACTGTATGCGCGCAATGTGCTGGACTTCCTCAAGCTGGTCATCGACAAGGACGGCCAGTTCACGCTGAACCTGGAAGACGACATCGTCGCCGCCTGCCTGATGACGCGGCGCGAAGAACTGGCGCTGGCCAGCTGAACCGGCAATCAAGGAGATCTCGATGGAAATGGTTAGCCACACGGTGATCAACCTGATCATCTTTGTACTGGCGATCTACGTGGGCTACCACGTGGTCTGGACGGTAACCCCCGCGCTGCACACGCCGCTGATGGCGGTGACCAATGCGATCTCGGCCATCATCATCGTCGGCGCCATGCTGGCCGCCGGCCTGACCGAGGGCTACGTTGGCCGCTCAATGGGGACGCTGGCGGTGGCGCTGGCGGCGGTGAATGTGTTCGGCGGCTTCCTGGTCACGCAGCGCATGCTGGAGATGTTCAGGAAGAAGGCACCCAAGGCGCAGCCCGAAGCCAAGGGGCAGCCTGGCGGCAAACTGGCGGAGGTAGCGCAATGAATGGCCTGTCGATGAATATGGTGACGCTGTCCTACCTGGGCGCGTCTGTTTGCTTTATCCAGGCGCTCAAGGGGCTGTCACACCCGACCACGGCGCGGCGCGGCAATACCTTCGGCATGGCCGGCATGTTGGTGGCGGCGCTCACCACGGTGGCGCTGATCTTCAAGCTGAAGAGCGAGCTGCTGTCCGGCGGGGCGGACCCGTCCGCGCCGGGCACCGGCCTGGCGCTGATCCTGGCCGCGCTGGTAGTGGGCGGGGGCATCGGCGCCTACGTGGCGAAGAAGGTGCAGATGACCAAGATGCCCGAGTTGGTCGCAGCGATGCACTCGCTGATCGGCCTGGCCGCCGTGTTTATTTCGGTGGCGGCAGTGGCGGAGCCCGCTGCCTTCGGCATCACGGCTGCCGGTTCGCATGACATTCCGCTGGGCAACCGCATCGAACTCTTCATCGGCTGCTTCGTCGGTGCCATCACCTTCTCGGGCTCGGTGATCGCCTTCGGCAAGCTGGCCGGGCGCTACAAGTTCCGGCTGTTCCAGGGCGCACCGGTGGTATTCGCCGGCCAGCACTGGCTGAACCTGCTGCTGGCGGTGGCGATGGTGGGCTTTGGCATTGCGTTCTTCCTGACGCAGGCGTGGATGCCGTTCCTGGTCATGCTTGCGATCGCCTTCGTGTTGGGCGTGCTGATCATCATTCCGATCGGCGGTGCCGACATGCCGGTGGTGGTGTCGATGCTGAACTCGTACTCGGGCTGGGCGGCGGCGGGCATCGGCTTCTCGCTGAACAACCCGATGCTGATCATCGCCGGCTCGCTGGTGGGCTCCTCCGGTGCGATCCTGTCGTACATCATGTGCCGGGCGATGAACCGCTCGTTCTTCAACGTGATCCTGGGCGGCTTTGGCAGCGACGCCGCGGCCGCGAGCGGCCCGGCAGGGCAGGCCCAGCGCAACGTGAAATCGGGCTCGGCGGACGACGCCGCCTTCCTGATGGGTAACGCCGAGACGGTCATCATCGTCCCGGGCTATGGCCTGGCGGTGGCCCGCGCGCAGCACGCGCTGAAAGAACTGACCGAAGCGCTCACGGAGAAGGGCGTGACCGTGAAGTACGCAATCCACCCGGTGGCGGGCCGTATGCCGGGCCATATGAACGTGCTGCTGGCCGAGGCCGAGGTGCCGTACGACCAGGTCTTCGAGATGGAAGACATCAACAGCGAGTTCGGCCAGGCCGACGTGGTGCTGGTGCTGGGCGCCAACGACGTGGTCAACCCGGCGGCCAAGAACGACCCCAAGTCGCCGATCGCCGGCATGCCGATCCTGGAGGCCTACAAGGCCAAGACCATCATCGTCAACAAGCGCTCCATGGCCGCCGGCTACGCCGGGCTGGACAACGAGCTGTTCTACATGGACAAGACCATGATGGTGTTCGGCGACGCCAAGAAGGTGGTCGAGGACATGCTCAAGGCCGCCTGAGCCCAATGCAGAGGAGACAAGCAATGAACCAGCAAGAACGCAACCTCGGCCTGTTTGCCGACCTGGAGGGCAAGGTAGCGCTGGTGACCGGGGCCTTTGGCGGCCTGGGCCTGCATTTTGCGCAGACGCTGGCGCGCGCCGGCTGCAAGGTGGCGCTGGCGGGCCGGCGCGTGGCCGAAGGCGAGGCCGTGCTGGCGGACCTGCGCAAGCAGGGCGGGCAAGGCTGCGTCGTAGCGCTCGACGTCAGGGATCCTGCATCGGTCGGTGCGGCGTTCGAGACGGCGCGCCAACAGCTCGGCCCGGTCCAGGTGGTGGTCAACAGCGCCGGCATCGCCACCACCGGGCCGGCCATGGAGGTGGATGAGGACGCCTGGCAAGGCGTGATCGATACCAACCTGAACGGCGCCTGGCGCGTGGCGCAGTGCGCGGCGCGGATGATGCGCGAGGCCGGCAGCGGCGGCAGCATCGTCAATATCGCGTCGATCCTCGGCCTGCGCGTGGCGCAGCAGGTCCCGGCCTACACCGCCGCGAAGGCGGGCCTGATCCACCTGACGCGCTCGCTGGCGCTGGAATGGGCGCGGCACGGGATCCGCGTCAACGCGCTGGCGCCGGGCTATTTCGAGACCGACATCAACCGCGGCTTCTTCGAGACCGACAGCGGCCGGGCCATGATCGGGCGCATTCCGCAGCGCCGGCTCGGCCAGCCGCGCCAGCTCGACGGCGCGCTGCTGCTGCTGGCCTCGGATGCTTCCGACTACATGACCGGTACGGTGCTGCCCGTGGACGGCGGCCATGCGGTCAGCTCGCTGTGAGCCCACCGGCAATCGAGGAGAGCAATCCGATGCAACCAGCCCTTGCAGTTCCCGCCGCCACTGGCGGATCGGGTTTCGACAGCGCAGCCTTGGCGACGCTGCTGCACGCAGAAGGCCTGATCGACCGGCCCGAACTGACCCTGGAGCGCCTTGCCGGCGGCCAGTCCAATCCGACCTACCGGCTGGCCTGCGGCGCGCAGCAGTACGTGCTGCGCACCAAGCCGCCGGGCCAGTTGCTGTCGTCTGCCCATGCCATCGACCGCGAGTACCGCGTGATGCACGCGCTGCGCGACAGCGACGTGCCGGTGCCGCGGGTCTACCTGTACAGCGAAGACACCACGATCCTTGGCACGCCTTTCTACGTGATGGGATTCCTGCAGGGCCGCGTGATCTATGACCAGTCCCTGCCGGGCCAATCCCCGCAACAGCGCGCCGCGATCTACCGCGAGATGAACCGCGTGATCGGCGCCTTGCACCGGGTGGACTATCGCGCCGCCGGCCTGGCGGACTATGGCAGGAGCGGCGGCTACGTGGCGCGCCAGGTTGCCCGCTGGGCCGGCCAGTGCCGAGACACCGGCATGGGCGACAACAAGGCGCTGGCGGCGCTGGCAGAGTGGCTGCCGCAGCACGTCCCGGACGCGGAGCAGACCAGCGTGGTGCATGGCGACTACCGCATGGACAACCTCGTCTTCCATCCCACCGAGCCCCGCGTCATCGGCGTGCTTGACTGGGAGCTGTCCACGCTCGGCCACCCGCTGGCGGACCTGGCCTACCACTGCATGAGCTGGCATATCCCGGCCGACCTGTGGCGTGGTATCGGCGGCCTCGACCTGAAGGCGCTGGGCATTCCGGATGAGGCGACCTACCTGCGCTGGTATGGCGATACCAACGGCACGCACGCGCTCGAGCACTGGGACTTCTATCTTGCCTACAACTTCTTCCGGCTGGCGGCGATCATGCACGGCATCGGGCAGCGCGCCAGGAGCGGCAACGCCGCCGCGGCGGATGCCGTGGAGACCGGCAGGAAGGCGGTGCCGCTGGCCGAGCTGGGGTGGCAATTCGCCAAGCGCTACCGCGCGGCAGGGCGTTAGCGTCGGCGCACGATCCGGCGCCAGCCGGATCGAAGCCTCCGCAGGTGATGGAATCTGCCCTGGGTTCCTTATCGGGAATCAAAGTTTGCCTTCCGATCCAGCCTCGCTTAAAGATAGGAAGGGGAGATGGGCCCGCGGATTCATGGCCGCATCGGAACCGGGCATCCCGAGCCTTCAGGAGACGTCAATGAGTGTGCTGATGCTTGTGAATATCGATACGGCGACAACCGACGAGGAAATCCAGGAGTTCATCGGTCGCTACGGCTTCCCGGCCTGCGATGAGATCGAACGCGTGCCGGGAGACGGCACCCGCCCGGCGGTGTCGCTGCATTTCAATTCGGTCGATGGGGCCGCGCTGCGGCTGCTGCAGCCGCGCATCAACCACCTGTTCTGGAAGCAGCGCAAGGTGGACGCGATGGTGCTGACCGAGCGCTTCGAATAGGCCGCTGGCGCGGCTGGCGGGCATGTGGGTCCGGTGCTTCCTCGCTTGCCCGCCTCGGGGCAGGCCATGGCGGAGGAGGCAAGATGAACAGGCGATACAGGATCCTGCACGCGCTGGCATGCAGTGCCGCAATGCTTGCGGGTGCAATGCCGGCGGGGCCGGCCGTTGCCTATTTTGACCACTACCTTGGCGGCACCATCGTCGGCACGCTTACCCAGGACCAGCTCACGGCGTTGACGGATGTCTTTCGCAGGACCCTGGAGCAGGGCGCCGATGGCGCCCGCATGCCGTTCAGGCTGCCGCCCGACACGCGCGAGCGGCAGGTCGAAGGTTCCTTCACGGCATTGCAGTCCCGGCGCGACCACGGCGACCGCTGCCGGCAACTGCGCAGCGAATTCCGCCGGGCCGGCGAAACCGAAGCCTGGACCGGGTGGTACTGCAAGGAGAAGGACGGCAGCTGGAAGTCGCGCAAGCTGCCGAAGTAGCTAGTACCGCTAGTCCATCGCGTCATTGAATTGGCACCGGGCGAATTCGCCGCGCTGGATCGTCGTACTTCCACTTGATTGGCT
>NZ_JBWKQZ010000047.1:0-44208 GCF_059419025.1 Cupriavidus sp. GW821-FHT07C08 | reverse complement strand
TTGGATGGGCTCCTCAAATCAACGCTTTAGTTAGTCGTCGCGCTGACGTCCGCTCGAGGTATTTCAGCGGCCTGCTAGGGAGGCGAACAGCTGTCTCATGGCATCATGAGTCGAACGATTGATCCGAAACCCATACGAGTTCGGATCGCTCATCCCTTCAGACACCGGTTCCAGCGCCAGCAGATACAACGCTTGCATGGCTCGGTCCAACATGGTCGGAATGCCCAGGGGGCGCTTCTTACCGTTGGCTTTGGGGATGTAGACCCTCCGTAATGGCAGTGGCCTGTACCCCCGGCGCTTCAACCGTCCAATGGCTTCCCACCGGACTTCAGGCGTTTCCCACTTCACGCGGTCGACTCCCGCCGTCCGCGCACCTTGGTTCATCGTCACTCGCCGTACCGCCGATGCCTTGGCGGAGAACGAGCGGGTCAAGGACCTTTGCAGGGCTTTCACCCTGCGCCAATCCCCTTCCTGTGTTGCCTTCGCAATTCGAATCTGCATTACTCGAACATTCCGTTCAATGCGGCGCCAATCGATGTCGCCCCATTTTTGCGGAACGCCGGAAGGCGCAGATTCATCCTCGCGGATAAATGCTTCCATGCTGCCCTCCTATCTTGAGGATCTTCCCAAGATTGAGAGACAACTTGCCCCTTGCGGGACAGGCTGTCCCACAAGGGAAGAAAAGTTTAAACAAGCGAGTTCAGTCAGTCGTCTTGCGACGAGTAGACCAGTTGGAAGTCTGCCCGCTTTCGCGTGGGATGATGTTTCAATCCCTATCCGGACCATTACAGCCCAGCATTCGCTTTTTCCAACCTCCCATACCCGCACAGCCAACAGCGTTCCTTGCGGTTCGCCTGCCTGAGCCAAACGGCGCTCGGGCAGCCATACGGGCTTACCACGTTCCCTACGCATTACACGACTGGGTTAGGGCCTGCCTCTTCGCCGGTGGTCTGTATGACGACGTATCCCGACCACTCAGCGGGATAACCGACCACGTACCGTTTGGTTAATGCCTGTCAGCAGCTTTGGCATCGCAATACTCACGGCGTTTATCAGCAGTTCACATATGTTGCCCATACCAGCCAGCCTGGCTCCTCGACCCCATTGCTGCTCGGAGTCTCTGCGTTCCTGCCTCACGGCCGGGACGCACCCTTACAGGGGCTACGTTGTCAGGAGAGCTTCGCACCCCACCGTTACCAGTGACGCACGTCTCCCTAGGCTACTGCTAGTCGTATAGCAGGTTCGCTGCCCAAGGTCGCCTCTCGGCGGTGCTCGGGTTGAACCATAACGCGTAGAGCTCTACGCTCCGAGACCTCAATTCGTCTCTCATCGGCTCCTGGACAAGCGAGCTCCTGACGGATGGTGAACAGAATCCATTCCGCCCCTAAAGGCAAGGTGATGAAATTGAACGCTCGCATGAGAATGGAGCGCGCAGGAAAACTCGCCCATAGGCGAGCTTGTCCGCCCTTGGGCCGTGGCTGAAGCATTGTTCAGCAGATGGCAGGACCATGTGACAACCGGTACTTTGGCTAACACACAGCGATGTGGACCTTTCCTTTGCCCGTTAAGGCCATTCCCTTATACACAAGTCATGACTCTTCCCGCAGTGCTTGAATCGTGAGCGCGGCGTCCATGGTTCGCTGCATGCCGATCCAGATTGTCTTGGCGCCGGGCTCGCCGTCGCTCTTCCGCCCAAGGAAGCCACCCAGGGAAGCAACCAACCGAATCATCTGATTGAGTGTGACCGGTGTCTTCGGGCGGGCCTTCTTTGCGAGCACGTATGCTCCCCGAATCTCGTCGGCGTCGAAGAATAAGGACGCATCCAGATCCGGACAGGTTCTACCCAGTCGCATCAGGCGGGCAATGCGCCACGCCACCACCATATACAACGCCAAGGCCCGCTCCACACGATCCATGTGCGATAGCTGCAGCGCTTCGACCTTGCAGCCGGTCTTCAGGACATGGAAAAACATCTCCACCTCCCATCGGGCTCGGTACCATTCGACGAGTTCGATGACGGCATCGGCATCCTGCGCTTCTCGGTTGGTCAACAACCGCCAAACCACTGGCTTGAGGCCTGCGGGCGCTCCGATCTCCCTTGCCTCTACACAGGTGATCTCCGCGCCGACCAGACCCGGCAGCTTCACACGTTTTGCGCGTAGCTCCTGTTTGACCTCGCGCGCCTTCTGCCCTGCACGCCCTGGCAAGATAAAGGTGATTTCCCGGAGTACCGGGCTGGCGCCGACGCTATCCCACAACTTGCCGCTCTCAGCAAGGTTGCGGTTGTGTTGGCTGCGGATCAACCAGTCGGCTGGCTGGCCGAGGTCCTGGGCGCGCGCCATCAACTCGGCAATATCACCCTCGCGGTCAGTCACATACACCAGCCGTGTCTGGGGCAATAGCGCGGCTTGCTCCGCAACCCGTTCATACCCTTCAATCCAGCGTACGCTTTCCTTGATCCCGCCGCGGTTGCCATCGGCGTCCTTTGGCTCCCGAGCCCACATCCAGGCATCGATCACCCCAAGCGGTTCACGGTCAGGCGTCACCGCGTAGGTCGGATGCAAAAACATGCCCCGCTGGGCTTCGTAGCTCAGCGGCCCCAACCCCTCCATCTCCTGGCCATTGAAGTTCAACTCGGTCGAATCAGCGATGCACAGCACTACCGGAAACAGCGCGGCTCTGTCCGCCGTGCGTTCCCAATGCGGCTGCATCACGTCCCGCCAATCGATCTGCTCATTGCCGAGAAACCGATATGCCCCAATGGTTTGCGACCAGTCATCGCATGCGCCGGGGATGCTCGCCGTAGGCAGGGCCGCAAACCGCTTGAGCAACTCCTTGGCACGCCGATCCCGCCGCGGATCACCAAGATCCAGACTCTCAAATTCCTCGTCCACCCATGCCCCCGACTCGTTGCTCATTGCTGCGCGAAAATCCAAGAGTAAACGCGAGTCTGGCGAAGTTAACAACCGCTTACCTCGAAATTTCGCAGCCTCAGGCTACATGCTCCGCTGCCGACACGGTCCTACTTGTGTATAAGGGAATGCGTTAAGGCACGATTGGTCAGAGAAGAATTTGTCGGATTTTCACAACATTCGCCAGTGGCTGTCGTCGTGTTCCGACTAAGGTCGATGCCCCAAGAGGGACTACTATTTCACACACGACCGATCCAAAGCTTCAGATCGGTCCACCGCCATTGCATGTGCTGAGCGGTGTTTTAGCGGCCGACCGGAAGGCCTGCCGTCCTCTGGCTACTGCGACCTTAGAATCGAGGCTATTCAAGGTCTGAGGGTTCAGGTTATTTTAAGAGGGCCTGTCCCTCTACACGGAGCGTGCCGTGTCCGCCTTGCGCACCGGCTCCCTCCGATTCCTGCACAGATGATCCCAACGCCACCCCGCACCCTGACCATCGCCGGTTCCGACTCCGGCGGCGGCGCCGGCATCCAGGCCGACCTGAAGACCTTTTCCGCGCTGGGCTGCTTCGGCATGAGCGCCATCACCGCGATCACCGCGCAGAACACGCTGGGCGTGAGCGGCGTGCACGCCATTCCCGCCGACATGGTGGCCGCGCAGATCGATGCCGTGGCCGGCGATATCGGCGTGGACGCGGCCAAGACCGGCATGCTGGGCACCGCCGCCATCGTCGAGGCCGTGGCCGCGGCGGCGGACCGGCACGGCATCCGCAAGCTGGTGGTGGACCCGGTGATGATCTCGACCTCGGGCGCGACGCTGTCCGATGATGCCACCACGCAGGCCATGGTGCGGCTGCTGTTCCCGCGCGCGCTGCTGGTCACGCCCAACCTGCCTGAGGCTTCCTACCTGCTGGGCCGCAAGATCACGCGCCGTGCAGAGATGGAGCAGGCCGCCGCCGAGCTGATCGCGATGGGCTGCCCCGCGGTGCTGCTCAAGGGCGGCCACCTCGAAGACGGCGCCGCTGCCGGCGGCCTGGATGACCTGCTGATGCTGGCCGACGGCAGCGTGCGCGTGTTCACGCATCCGCGTGTCGATACCCGCAACCTGCACGGCACCGGCTGCACGCTGGCCGCCGCGATTGCCGCGCAGCTGGCGCGCGGCGATGCGCTGGAGGCGGCGGTGGGCACGGCGCTGGACTATGTGGCACAGGCCATCGCCGCGGGCGCGGGGCTGCGGCTGGGCGCCGGCAACGGGCCGCTGAACCATTTGTTCGCGCCGCGCGCGCTGGGTTGACAGACATGACGATGCTGGCCGATATCGACCTGCGCAGCGACCCGGCTGCCGCGTTCTACCTCAAGCATGAAGTCGTCGACGTGGTGTTCGCCACCGAGCCCGGCGAGCTGATCAGCCGCGAGGGACCCAACCGCTACCAACCCGGCGATGCACTCATCACCAGCCGCGGCGGCGACCGCTGGTGCGTATCGCGCGACCGCTTCGACCCCAAGTACGAGGCCGTGCCGCCGCTCGCGCACGGCCAGGACGGCGCCTACCGCAACAAGCCGATCCCGGTACTGGCGCGCGAGATGCACGAGGCCTTCAGCATCGCGCGCAGCGCCGGCGGCGACGTGCTGCACGGCAAGCCGGGCGACTGGCTGATGCAATACGCGCCCGGCGACTATGGCATCACCGAGCGCGCAAGATTCGAACAGGTGTATCGGCCGCTGCAGGACTGAGCGGCTGGCCGTTAGGAAGGAATCAGTTGCCGCCGCTGGACAGCGGTACCAGCTTGAACGCGGCCCGCGCCACGCACACCACGGTGCCGGCCGCGTCCTTCACTTCCCCCTCGCAGAATGCGATGCGTGCGCCACGGCGCAGGCAGCGCGCCTCCAGCGTCAGCTCGCCGCGCGCGGCGGCGAGGAAGTGGGTCGACATGTCGATGGTGATCACGCCGGTTTCCGTGGGCGCATGCGAGCGCGCCGCACCGCTCAGCGTGAAGTCCAGCGTCGCCATCAGCGTGCCGCCATGCACATCGCCACGGCTGTTCACCAGCTGCGGGTGCGCCGGCAGGCGCGTGCGGCAATAGCCCTCCTCGATAAGCTCCGGCTGCAGGCCGAAATAGCGCATCAGCGGCACGTCGATGCCGAAGTAGGGCTTCTCGGGCGTGCCGGGGGCGACGGGGACGATTTCGGGGGCGGGCTGGCTGGACATGATGGGGGATTCTGGGTGGTTGGCGGGGAATGCTGCCCAACATCATAACGGCGGGGTCCCGTTCGGTTCCCGCGGCTGGGCGAATGTCGCACAAATCCTGGAAACGCCGCGCGCGCCCTTCAGAGCACCTGCCGCATCGCCACCCGCTGCCGCAGCCCCGCAGCACGCTGCGCCGCCAGCGCATCGGCCAGCAACGGACACAGCTCGTCGTCACGCAGCTGGCGAAACCCGAGCGACGCATAGAACGGCGCATTCCAGGGCAGGTGGGCAAAGGTGGTCAGGTTGAGCGAGTGCGATCCCCCCGCCCGCGCCCAGCCCTGCACCGCCCCTACCAGCGCCCGGCCAATGCCGCGGCGCCCGTGGTCGGGGTGCACATCCATTTCATCGAGATAGGCGTACTCGCCGTTACGGCTGGCCAGCGCAAAGCCGGCCAGTTCCCCATCGCGCTCGGCCACCCACAGGCGCGCTTCGCGCTGCGCGGCGGCCAGCACCGGCTCGGGCGTGCTGACCAGGCGCAGCAGCGCCGGCAGGTCCGCGTCAGGGAAGAGCGCCGCGGCGGCCAGTTCGATATCGGCCAGGCGCGGCAACTCGTCGGCCGCTGCCAGGCGGATGTGCGCAGCAGCAGCCATGGCTGGCTCCGCGCTCAGGCAGCGGGGAACAGGCTGACCAGGTGGGCCACCGCGGCCGGCACGTCATCAGCCTCGGTCACCGCGCGCACCACGGCGGCGCTGCCGACGCCGACGGCAAGCACCTCGCGCATATTGGCCGCGTTGACGCCGCCGATACCCACCAGCGACGGGATCACCGGCTGCATCAGCTTCACGTAGGCGCGGAAGCGGCCCATGCCCTGCGGCTGGGTCGGCATCACCTTGGTGGTGGTCGGGAAGATCGCGCCCAGCGCCAGGTAGCTGGGGCGGATCGCGGCCACGCGCAGCATCTCGGCATAGCCATGGGTGGAGACACCCAGGCGCAGGCCCGAAGCGCGGATCGCATCGAGGTCGGCATCATCCAGGTCTTCCTGGCCAAGGTGGATGCCGTAGATGCCGCTCTGCTCGCCACCGTTGGCCGCGCGATAGTCGATCGCGGCCTGCCAGTGGTCGTTGACGAACAGACGCGAAGACGAGCCCTGCATGGCCTTCGCCGCGCGTGCGATCTCGGCGCGCACCGCGGCCGGGTCGTCGGACTTGAAGCGCAGCTGCACCGTCGGCACGTTCAGCGGCGCCAGGCGCTCGATCCATTCGGCGCTTGGCACCACCACGTACAGGCCCAGCGCGGGGCACGGGGCGAACGGCGCCGCGGCCTGCTCGGGGGCCACCAGGGCGGCGTGCCGCACGTGCGGGAAGCGGGCAAAGTCAGACGGCCAGTCGGCCGAGCCCGGCTCCCAGGCTCGCGCCAGGCACAGCGCGTCGTGCGCGGGGAAATGCAGCGACAGGCTGGCCAGAAGCACCGCGACAAAGGCGGGCGAATGCGGCTGGTCGGTGTCGGCGGCAACGGAGAAGACCCACGTGCCCATCGGCGAGCGCACGGTGTCGATCCACTGGCCACCCTCCCGGTCGGTCTCGATCAGCGTGGCGCCCGCGGCGGCGACGCGCGCGATCGTGCCTGCGTCGGCTTCGCCGTCGAACAGCAGCACGTCGTGGGCGCCGGGTTGCGCGGGCGCGTCGGCCAGGCGCCAGGCCTGCCACGGCTTGTCATCGACGCCGAAGGTCTCGCCATAGTGTTCCAGCACCGCCTGGCGCAGCGGGCCGTCGGCGGGGGCATGCACGGGGCGGCGGGTCATGCGCGCTGCTCCGTGCTGTCGGCGTGCCAGAATGGCATGCCGACGACCGGGGTGCTGGCCTGCGCCACCTCGCGCTCGGGCATCGGCCCGGCCAGGTAGGCGGTGCGGCCGGCCTCAACGGCCTGCGCAAAGGCGCGCGCCATATTGACCGGGTAAGCGGCCTGCGCCACCGCGGTATTGAGCAGCACGCCGTCGTAGCCCCACTCCAGCACCTGCGCCGCGTGCGACGGCAGGCCCAGGCCGGCATCGACGATCAGCGGCGTGTCGGGCAGGCGCTCGCGCAGCACGCGCATCGCGTGCGGGTTGACCGCGCCGCGGCCGGTGCCGATCGGGGCCGCCCATGGCATCAGCGCCTGGCAGCCGACGTCGAGCAGGCGGCGGCACAGCACCAGGTCCTCGGTGCAGTACGGCAGCACCTTGAAGCCTTCCTTGATCAGGGTCTCGGCCACGGCCGGCAGGTTCAGCGTATCGGGCTGCAGCGTGTAGTCATCGCCGATCAGCTCCAGCTTGATCCAGGGCGTCTCGAAGACCTCGCGCGCCATCATCGCGGTGGTGATCACTTCCTGCGCGGTAAAGCAGCCGGCGGTATTGGGCAGCACCGGCACGTCCAGCGCCTTGAGCATCTGCCAGAAGGCCTGGCCGCCCTCGCCGGCGCCCACCGCGCCCTGGCGGCGCAGCGCGACGGTGATCATGGCGGGCCTGGAGGCCTGCACGGCCGCCTCCAGCGTGGCCGGCGACGGATAGCGCGCGGTGCCCAGCAGCAGGCGCGAGCCGAACGACTCGCCATACAGCACGAACGGGTCGCGCAAGGTTTCGGAAGGTTCGAATGTCATGGGTCAGCCTCCCGTCACGGGTTGCACGAGGTCGATGCGGTCGCCGGCCGCAAGCAGGGTGTTGGCGTGGGCGCCGCGCGGCACGAACTGGCCGTTGACCGCCGCGGCAAAGGGGGGCGCGATCTGCGCCGCGCTCACCGCGTCCGCCAGCGTGGCGGAATCGGCAAGGGCGAGCGGTCGGCCGTTGAGCAGGATATCCATGTCTGTCATGCGTTAGTGCAGCAGTCCGCCGGGTGCGGCCATGGTGGTGGTGGCGGGCGCTTCGGTCACGGCCTCGATCATGCCAGGCCAGCGCAGCGCGGCCGGCACCGCATGGGCCGCGGGATCGCCCTTGAGCAGCGCGCCCACCACCGCGCACGCGGCCTCGGTCACCGCCGGCGCAATCAGAAAGCCATGCCGGTACAAGCCGTTGACGCGCACCACGCGCGCGCGCTGGTCCACGCGGATCGCCGGCAGGTGGTCGGGCCGCGTCGGGCGCCGTTGCACGTTCAGCTCCAGCACGCGCGCTTCGCCGAAGGCGGGATGCAGCGAATGCGCCGCCGACAGCAGCTCCAGCGCGGAACGCACGCTCATGGGCGAATCATCCTCGCTTTCCAGCTCGGTGGCACCGATCACGTACAGGTCGTTGGGCTTGGGCGCGATATAGATCGGGTAGCGCGGATGCAGCAGCCGCACCGGCCGGTGCAGCCTGACGTCGGGCGCATGCACGCGCACCACTTCGCCGCGCAGGCCGCGCAGCCCCGGCTGGGTGCCGCCGGGTTGCGCCGGCCAGGACGCGCGCGCGCCCAGGCCGCGGCAGTCCAGCACCACGTCGGCACGGATGCCGAGTTTGGGCAGCGATTCGGCATCGACCTCGCCGGCCTCCCAGACGCAATGCACGCCTTCGCTGACCGCGCACGACAGCAGCGCGCGCAGCGCGCCACGGTTGTCGAGCTGGCCTTCGCCGGCCAGCAGCAGGCCCTGCGGGAAGCGGCCCGCCAGCGCGGGCTCGACTTCGCCCACGCCCTTGCCGTCCAGCGCGCGCAGCCGTTGCGACACCAGTTCGGGCGGCGCCACCGCGCGCACGCGGCTGGTGAACAGCGACATCTCGGCGCGGTCGCGCGCATGCCAGACCACCAGCGTGCCGTCCTCCTGGAAGAAGACCGGCTCAGGCAATTCGGCCAGCCACGCGCGCCACAGGTCGACGCTGGCGATGCCCAGGTCGACGATGCGGCGCTCGGCAATGGCCGATTCCGCCAGCGGCGCCAGCATGGCCGCGGCCACATAGGCGGCCGAGCCCGCGCCGTCCGGACCGGCCCGCTCCACCAGCGCCACGCGGGCGCCGCTGCGTACCAGTTGCCAGGCGGCCAGGCGGCCGGCAAGACCGGCCCCGAGAATGGCGACGTCAAACGACTGCACTGCTGTCATGAGGGGTGTTGTGCCGGACGGGGCGTGCGGCCGCGCCGGCCTCCTTGTTGTCGGTGCCGCCGCGCGAGGCGCTGCGCGACGGCGAAACACGAGCGGGCATGGGTGCGAAGCCACGCCCGTACTGCCTGTCACTGCATCACGAGTAGATCTTGCTGCCCTTCTTCAGGAACTCGATCGACTTTTCTTCCATGCCCTGCTTCGCTTCCTTGGGCAGCGACGCCGCGTAGTCGCGCACTTCCTGCGTGATCTTCATCGAGCAGAACTTCGGCCCGCACATCGAGCAGAAGTGGGCGATCTTGGCGCCTTCGGCCGGCAGCGTGGCGTCGTGGTACGAACGCGCGCGTTCCGGATCCAGGCCCAGGTTGAACTGGTCTTCCCAGCGGAACTCGAAGCGTGCCTTGGACAGCGCGTTGTCGCGCAGCTGCGCGCCCGGCCAGCCCTTGGCAAGGTCCGCGGCGTGCGCGGCGATCTTGTAGGTGATGATGCCCTCGCGCACATCTTCCTTGTCCGGCAGGCCCAGGTGCTCCTTGGGCGTGACGTAGCACAGCATGGCGGTGCCCATCCAGCCGATGTTGGCCGCGCCGATGCCGCTGGTGATGTGGTCGTAGCCGGGGGCGATGTCCGTCACCAGCGGTCCGAGGGTGTAGAACGGCGCTTCATAGCAGTGCTTCAGCTCTTCATCCATATTGGCCTGGATGCGCTGCAGCGGCACGTGGCCCGGGCCTTCGATCATCACCTGCACATCGTGCTCCCACGCCTTGGCGGTGAGCTCGCCCAGCGTGCGCAGCTCGCCGAACTGGGCGTCGTCGTTGGAGTCAGCGATGCAGCCCGGACGCAGGCCGTCGCCGAGGCTGAACGACACGTCATAGGCCTTCATGATTTCGCAGATCTCGTCGAAGTGCGTGTACAGGAAGTTTTCCTTGTGGTGCGCCAGACACCACTTGGCCATGATCGAACCACCGCGCGAGACGATGCCCGTGACGCGGTCGGCGGTCAGCGGCACGTAGCGCAGCAGCACGCCGGCGTGGATGGTGAAGTAGTCGACGCCCTGTTCGGCCTGCTCGATCAGCGTGTCGCGGAACATCTCCCAGGTCAGGTCCTCGGCGATGCCGCCGGTCTTGTCCAGCGCCTGGTAGATCGGCACCGTGCCGATGGGTACCGGCGAGTTGCGCAGGATCCATTCGCGGGTTTCATGGATGTGCTTGCCGGTGGACAGGTCCATGATGGTGTCGGCGCCCCAGCGGATCGACCACACCATCTTTTCCACTTCCTCGGCCAGCGACGAGGTCACCGCCGAGTTGCCCAGGTTGCCGTTGATCTTGACGCGGAAATTGCGCCCGATCGCCATCGGCTCCAGCTCGGTGTGGTTGATGTTGGCGGGAATGATGGCGCGGCCCGAGGCGATTTCCTTGCGCACGAATTCCGGCGTGATGTCTTCCGGACGCAGCGGCAGGCCGGCGCCCAGCGCGTTGCCGGGGTGCTGGCGCAACAGCGCCTTGTATTCGGGCTTGTCGTACAGCGCCTGCAGGTTCAGCGATTCGCGCAGCGCCACGTATTCCATTTCCGGCGTGATGATGCCCTTGCGCGCATAGTGCATCTGCGACACGTTGGCGCCGGCCTTGGCGCGGCGCGGGTTGGTCAGCTGGGCAAAGCGCAGGTGCGCGGTGGCGGGGTCGTTGGCGCGGTCGCGGCCGTATTCCGACGACAGGCCCTTGAGCACTTCGGTATCGCCGCGCTCATCGATCCACTTGGCGCGCAGCGCCGGCAGGCCGGCCTTCAGGTCGATATGCACGTCCGGGTCGCTGTACGGGCCCGAGGTGTCGTACACCGGGATCGGCGGATTGGACATCTCGCCCTTGTCGGTGCGCGTCGACGTTTGCAGGATGGTGCGCAGCGGTACGCGGATATCCGGGCGGCTGCCGGTCAGGTAGGTCTTGCTGGAAGCCGGATAGGCGAATTTCTGGTCGAGGTCGCTTTCGAGCGATTCGAAGGATGCAGCGGGGGCAGTACGGGCCATGGGTGTCGTCCTCTCTCTTGCGGGGGTGGACGAAACCAGGAGCCTTGTGAGCGCTGCCTGGGGCCTGAGGCCGGGGGCGGCGAGTCCCGGAGGGACTGGAGACTTGGTCTTGTGAAACTTCCCACGCCGGTACTAGCCGGATCGGGTTCGAAGGGACTCTCTCAGCCGCACGGCCCATCCGTACGGCACCCCTGTTTCATCCAACGGGGTGAATTTAAGCACAAGCCCCCGGCGGGCGCTAGTGCCAATTGACCTCCATTTGTGGTGCCACAGCTGTGCGCACAGGTATCAAATAACGCATGCTGCAGCGCACGAATCCCACGCAAGGGCATGGCAATGCACTCAAACGCGCGTCACGTGCTCTACCATGCAAGCAGGACGCGTCCACCCTCCAATGCCGCCATGACCGAAGCTGCCACCCACCGCGTATTCAACCAGGTGCCCGATCTCGCGCACTACAACCTGTTTGCCACCGACCCGTCGCTGCGCGGCGCACTGGATCGGCTGGGAGGCGGCTGGCATGCCGCGGCGCTGGGCCAGTTCGGCGCGCGCCTGGGCGAGCCGGAAGTCCAGCAATGGGCAGCCGATGCCAACCGCCACACGCCCGAGCTGCACACGCACAGCCGCACCGGCGAACGCATCGATGCCGTGGACTTCCACCCCAGCTGGCACGCGCTGCTGGGCTTGCTGCGCAGCCAGCAGCTGCAGGCCCTGCCCTTCGCGCAGCCGCGCGCGGGCGCATGGGTGGCGCGCACCGCCGGCTACTTCCTGCAGGCGCAGGTGGAATCCGGCTCGCTGTGCCCGCCCACCATGACCTTCGCCAGCATCCCGGTGCTGCGCAAGGAAACCGCACTGTTTGCCGAGCTGGAGCCGCGGCTCTATGCGACCGAACACGATGCACGCGACCTGCCATGGCGCAGCAAGAGCGCGATCATGATCGGCATGGGCATGACCGAGAAGCAGGGCGGCTCGGACGTGCGCGCCAACACCACCGTGGCGCGCGCGGTGCGGGGCGAAGGCCGCGGCGCGGAATACGCGCTGACCGGGCACAAGTGGTTCTTCTCCGCGCCGATGTGCGATGCGCACCTGGTGGTCGCGCGCATGGGCGCCGAGGACGGCCCGCTGTCGTGCTTCTTCGTGCCGCGCTTTCGCGACGACGGCAGCAAGAACGCGGTGCTGATCCAGCGGCTCAAGGACAAGCTCGGCAACCGCTCCAATTCCAGCAGCGAGGTGGAATTCCGCGACGCCACCGGCATCCTGATCGGCGAGGAAGGCCGCGGCATCCCGACCATCATCGAGATGGCCACCAGCACGCGGCTCGACTGCGTGATCGGCAGCGCCGCGATCCTGCGCGCGGCCTATGTGCAGGCGCTGCACCATGCGCGCCACCGCAGCGCCTTCGGGCGCCTGCTGGCCGACCAGCCGCTGATGCGCAATGTGCTGGCCGACCTGGCGCTGGAATCCGAAGCGGCCACCCTGCTGATGATGGAGCTGGGCCACGCCTTCGAGCACGCTGACGATGATCCGCTCGCGGCGGCATGGAAGCGCGTGGTCACCCCCGCGGCCAAGTTCTGGGTCTGCAAGCGCACGCTGGAAGCCACCGGTGAAGCCATGGAAGTCTGGGGCGGCAACGGCTACGTGGAAGAAGGCCCGATGGCGCGGCTGTACCGGGAGGCGCCGGTCAACTCGATCTGGGAAGGCTCGGGCAACATCATGTGCCTGGACGTGCTGCGCGCGATCCAGCGCAATCCCGACGATGCCGCACGCTTGCTGCAAGACCTGTCGCGCCGCGCCGGCGGCCATCCGGCGGTACGCGCAGAACTGGCATCGCTGCAGGCCATGCTGCACGAGAACCCGGAACTGCTGGAAGCCAATGCACGCCGCTTCGCGCAGGGGCTGGTGTTGACCGCACAGGCCGCGCTGATGCTGGCGCATGCCGATACCGAGAATGCGGAGCTGTTCGTCGCCAGCCGGCTGGGACGGCAGCACGGGCGCGTATTCGGCACCCTGGATACGGATGCCGACGTGCTCAAGCGGGTGTTCTCGCGCGGCTTCGAAGGTTAGGCTTCACGCCTCCATCGATTCCAGCACCCGCAGCATCACCCGCGGCGCATAGCGGATCAGGTCATGCGCGCGCTCGCCGATCATGATGGCGGGCGCATTGAGGTTGCCGCCGACCAGGGTCGGCATCACCGACGCATCGACCACGCGCAAGCCCTCGACGCCGCGCACGCGCAGTTGCGGGTCCACCACCGCCATCGCATCCATGCCCATGCGGCAGGTGCCGACCGGGTGATAGATGGTGTCGGCATGCTCGCGGATCAGCTCGCGCACGGCAGCGTCGTCGCTGCCATCGGCACGCAGTCCGGCGGAGTATAGTTCGCGTCCGCCGAAGCCGGCCAGCTGCGGCTGCGCAAAAATGCTGCGCACGATGCGCACGCCAGCCACCATGTCGTCCAGGTCGCGCGCATCGCTCAGGTATTGCGGGTCGATCAGCGGCGCGCGCCGGATATCGTGCGAAGCCAGCCGCACCTCGCCGCGGCTGCGCGGGCGCAGCACGCAGACATGGCAGGAATAGCCGTGGCCGAAGTTCAGCCGACGCATGTGGTCATCCGCCATGCCGACCACGAAATGCAGCTGCAGGTCGGGCTCGGGCAGATCCGGGCGGCTGCGCAGGAAGCCGCCTGCCTCGGCGAAGTTGCTTGACATCATGCCGGTGCGCTCGCGCCGGTAGCGCAGCATTTCAGACACCAGCCGCGCCAGGCCGCCGAACGACACGCCGAACAATTCAGGCACGGCCACGCGCTTGTGCAGCACGATGTCGAGATGGTCCTGCAGGTTGGCGCCCACGCCAGGCAGGTCATGCACGACGGCGATGCCGTGTTCGCGCAAGTGCGCGGCGGGGCCGACGCCCGACACCATCAGCAGCTGCGGCGAGCCGAATGTGCCCGCGCACACGATCACGTCGCGGCGCGCGCGCAGCAGTTGCCGGCGGCCCTCGCGCACCACCTGCACCCCGGCCGCATGGCGGCCTTCAAAAACGATGCGCAGCGCCTGCGTATCGGTCAGCACCTGCAGGTGCGCGCGGCCGCCGTTGCAGGCCCGGTCGCGCTTGTTGCCACCGTGCAGGTAGGCACGCGCCGCGTTCCAGCGCTCGCCCGCGTGCTGCGTGACCTGGTACCAGCCCACGCCCTCCTGTTCTTCGCCGTTGAAATCGTCGTTGCGCGGGAAGCCCGCCTGCTGCGCTGCCTCGATGAAGCGTTCGGCAAAGGGGTTGGGGGTGCGCAGGTCGCTCACGTGCAACGGGCCGTTGCCGCCGTGCAGCGGGTCGTCGTCGCTGCCGGCCAGGCGTTCATTGCACTCGGCGCGGCGGAAGTACGGCAGCACGTCGTCCCATGACCAGCCGTCGCAGCCGGCGGCGGCCCACGCGTCGTAGTCGGCGGCACGGCCGCGCGTGTAGATCATGGCGTTGATCGAAGAACTGCCGCCCAGCCCGCGCCCGCGCGGCTGGTAGCCGCGGCGGCCGTTCAGGCCCGGCTGTGGCACGGTTTCATAGCCGTAGTTGCGTGCCCCCGCGCGCGGCAGCAGCGCGGCAAGCGCCGCGGGTGTGCGTACCAGCACATGGTGATCGTGGTGCCCGGCCTCGACCAGGGCAATGGTGTCGTCGCCGCTGTCGGCAAGCCGCCCCGCCAGCGCACAGCCCGCCGAGCCCGCGCCGACGATGACGTAGTCAAAGGTGGTTTCCATCTGTCTCCCCGCGAGTCCGCAGGCGGCGCGCGTGCGTGAGCCGGGCCGCGCCAGTGCGTGCGCGCCCTGTCCGTCCAGCGGATGGCAAGCTGTGAGATTCAGTGTAGGCGCTAGCCCGGACGGTGGAGAAGCCCGGTGGTGCAGGCCGCCGGCGCTGCGCAGACGGGCGTTTGAATTGCCCTTCTGGTAGGAAACTTCCATTGCCATGGCTGGCACGCTACCTTATCGTGCGCGGGAACACGCGGACCGCTGCACCGCCACCCGCCGCGATCTGCTTCCACTGTCCCGGCACGTCCCTTGCCCAGGAGCGCAGCAATGCGAGAAGTCCCCGACCTGTCATCCGTCTTTGGCGCCATGCACGCCGCGTCACGGCGCGACCAGCTGCCCGCCTGGGCCGTGCGCGCCGACCGCCTGCAACGCCTGCGCCGGCTGGTGACAGAGAACGAGGCTGCCATTGCCGCCGCCATCCACGCGGACTTCACCAACCGGCCGCGGCAGGAAACCGCGCTGCTGGAGGTATTCCCGAGCCTGGGCGGCATCGACGACGCGCTGCGCCACGGCAAGCGCTGGATGCGCGTGCGCCGCGCCGCCACCGGCTTCTGGTTCCGGCCGGGCCGCTCGCGGCTGGTGCCGCAGCCGCTGGGCGTGGTGGGCATCGTGGTGCCCTGGAACTATCCGCTGTACCTGACGGTAGGGCCGCTGGCCGGCGCGCTGGCGGCGGGCAACCGCGCCATGGTGAAGCTGTCTGAATACACGCCGCGCTTTGCGGCCTTGTTCGCGCAACTGGTGCCGCAGCACTTTGCGCCGGACGAGATCGTGGTGGTCAACGGCGATGCCGAGGTGGCGAGCGCCTTTACCGCGCTGCCCTTCGACCACCTGCTGTTCACCGGCTCGACCGCGGTCGGCCACCATGTGATGCGCGCGGCGGCCGTCAACCTGACCCCGGTGACGCTGGAACTCGGCGGCAAATCGCCGGCGATTATTGGCGCCGGCGCCGACCTGCCACGTGCGGTGGAGCGCATCCTGGTGGGCAAGCTGATGAACGCGGGCCAGACCTGCATCGCGCCAGACTACGTGCTGGTGCCGGAAGACCTGCGCGGGCAGCTGGTGGAGGCGGCACGCCGGTGCGTGGGCCGGCTTTATCCGGACCTGGCGCGCAACGGGGACTACACCAGCATCATCAGCCCGCGCCACTTCGCGCGCCTGGCGGCGCTGGTGGATGAAGCCGCGGCGCAAGGGGCGACCGTGGTGCCGCTGTCCGATGCGCAGCCGGACGCGCAGGCGCGGCGCCTGCCGCCGGTGCTGCTGCTGGATGTGCCCGAAGGCGTCACTGCGATGCGCGAGGAGATCTTCGGGCCGGTGCTGCCCGTGGTGACGTACCGCACCCTGGACGAGGCGGTGGACTACATCAATGCGCGCCCGCGTCCGCTGGCGTTGTACCTGTTCGAGCGCGACCGCGGCGCCATCGGCCATGTGATGAAGCAGACCGTTGCCGGCGGCGTCACGGTCAACGACACGCTGTTCCATATCGCCCAGGACGGCCTGCCCTTCGGCGGGGTCGGCGCCAGCGGCATGGGCGCCTATCACGGCCAGGCGGGTTTCGACACCTTCTCCAAGGTGAAGCCGGTGTTCCACCAGGCCGGCCTGAACGGCGCCGGCCTGCTCAAGCCGCCTTACGGCAAGACCTTCGAAACCATGTTGCGCCTGCTTTTGCGTTGATCAGGACACCAGCATCGGCCGCCCGAGCATGCGCGACAGCACCGCCTCGGGCGAGTGGGTGTGGTCGGAAATCGCCTGCGGCGCGAGGTAGATGGTCTGCTCCATCATCGCCCGTCCGCGCATGGCCGCATGCAGCAGCTGGTCGCTGAAGACGATCCAGGTGGAACCCGGCGGGAAGTGGAATTCCTGCTGCGGCACCCTGGCCTGGTAATCCAGGTCGGCCTTGGCCAGGTCATGCAGCTGCAGCATGCGGTGATCGTATTCCGAGCGCTTGCGCTTGGTGATATGCAGCAGCTTCATCAGCGCCGCCTGCCCCGGCCACATGCCATGGGTCCTGGGCACGAACTTCTGCGCAAAATCGCCGAACGGCTCGCCCACACGCCACACGCGCGCCGCAGCCGGGTCGATATTGTGGAACACGCGCAACAGGCGCTTGCCCAGCATCGGGTTGGACGGGAACGAGTCCACGTGCAGGCGGGTGTCGTCCTTGCGCCAGCTGACCGGGCGCCCGGCGATCTCGCTGGGCCGCAGCGAGGTGCCGGCGCGCGTCATGTGCGGAATGTATTCCGGGAACAGCGTGCGCACCAGCAATTCGCTGTTGTCGGCGTAGCGGCGGATCAGCGTGTACAGGTCCGCCAGGTCCTGCGGGCTGCCCTGGGCGCCGCGCACCGCGGTGTCGTCGGCGCGCAGGTTGATGTTCTTGGACTTGCCGTCGGAATAGCGGCTGTCCAGGAAGCGCTCTTCGCCCGGCTGGAAACGGAAGTTCAGGTTCGGGAAGTACAGCACGGCGCCCTGCTCCAGCTCGCGGCGCAGCGTGGCGCGCTCCTCGGCCGTGACCTGCGGCGCCCAGTCGGTATACGGCTGCGGGCGGATCAGGTTGAGCTGGCCGGCGGCGGCGGGCGGCGGGGTTGAAGTCGAGGGGGCAAGGACAGGCGCTTCGGACATGGCATCCTCTGGAAACGGTCACCAGTGTTTGGGGTCGGCCGCCGGCGTGGCGGCTGGGGATGGCGGGATTTTACTCCCTGCCGCTTGCGGTGGCGCCGGCGTCACGCGGTGACTAAGCCAGGATCAAGTCCGCGTAAAAAAACCCCGCGGGCCCTTGCGGGCCGGCGGGGCTTGCCGTCAGTGCTGCTGGCGCGGGTGACGCTTACAGGCCGGCCGCGGCGCGCAGCGCAGCCGCCTTGTCGGTGGCTTCCCACGAGAATTCCGGCTCTTCGCGCCCGAAGTGGCCGTAGGCGGCGGTCTTCTCGTAGATCGGGCGCAGCAGGTCCAGCATCTGCACGATGCCCTTCGGGCGCAGGTCGAAGTGCTCCTGCACCAGTTCGGCGATCTTGGCGTCGGGGATCTTGCCGGTGCCCTCGGTGTAGACCGTGACGTTGATCGGGCGGGCCACGCCGATGGCATAGCTGACCTGCACCTGGCACTGGCGCGCCAGGCCCGAGGCCACCACGTTCTTGGCCACGTAGCGCGCGGCGTAGGCGGCCGAGCGGTCGACCTTGGACGGATCCTTGCCCGAGAACGCGCCGCCACCGTGCGGCGAAGCGCCGCCGTAGGTATCGACGATGATCTTGCGCCCGGTCAGGCCGCAGTCGCCCTGCGGGCCGCCGATCACGAAGCGCCCGGTCGGGTTCACCAGGTACTTGGTTTCCTTGAGCATCTCGGCCGGCAGCACCGCCTTGATGATGTCCTCGATCACGGCTTCGCGGATCTGGGCCTGGGCGATGTCGGGCGAATGCTGGGTCGACAGCACCACGGTGTCCACGCTGTGCGGCTTGCCGTCGACATAGCGCACCGTGACCTGCGACTTGGCGTCCGGGCGCAGCCAGGGCAGGCGGCCGTCGCGGCGCAGCAGCGACTGGCGCTCGACCAGGCGGTGGGCGTAGTAGATCGGGAACGGCATCAGTTCCGGGGTCTCGTCGCAGGCGTAGCCGAACATCAGGCCCTGGTCGCCGGCACCCTGGTTGAGGTAGTCGTCGGAAGCGCGGTCAACGCCCTGGGCGATGTCGGGCGATTGCTTGTCATAGGCGACCAGCACCGCGCAGCCCTTGTAGTCGATCCCGTACTCGGTATTGTCGTAGCCGATGCGCTTGATGGTGTCGCGCGCGATCTGGATATAGTCGACATTGGCGGTCGTGGTGATTTCCCCAGCCAGCACCACCAGACCGGTGTTGCAAAGCGTCTCAGCTGCCACACGCGCGTACTTGTCCTGGGCCAGGATGGCGTCCAGGACGGCGTCGGAAATCTGGTCGGCGACCTTGTCGGGATGGCCTTCGGAGACGGATTCCGAAGTAAAAAGGAAGTCGTTTGCCACGAACTTATTCTCCAGGTTGGCTATTGCGTGCCAGCCCGTGCGGTTCATGGCGGCGACGCTTTAGCGGTATTTCAGGCAGCCCGATCAGAGCCGCATCGCCCCGCAAGTTGTCAGTTAACTCGGCGATACACGCTATTATACGCGCCTGCCGGGCTCGTTGCAGCGCGCCAACGGTACAGCACGGCACCCGGCCAACCAGCCGGGATACCGTGCCCATATGAATCCCGATGACGGCACGCTGCGCGCGGAACTGAATACCGCCATAGAAAAAACGCTGCCTGCCCGTCTGTCCCCCGGCACGGACCCGCAGCAGACCTGCTTTTCGCGCCTGATGACCTTTTTATTCTGGCTGATCTCCCGTTTTCCCCTGCGGCTGCTGCATGCCGCGGGCGGCGCGCTCGGACTGCTGATCGCGCGCCTGCCTGGCCGCTACGGCCAGCGCCTGCGGGAGAACTTCCGCCAGGCGTTTCCCGACGCCACCGAGGCGATGATCGACGAAGCGGCCCGTTCGGCCGGACGCATGATCATCGAGATGCCTTACTTCTGGAGCCGCAGCAAGATCGGCGCGAAGCTGTATGGCTTTGACGACTACCTGTGGCCCGAGCTGGGCAAGCTGCAGGCGCGCGGCAAGGGCATCATCATCCTGACCCCGCACCTGGGCTGCTTTGAAGTGCTGCCGCAGTCCCACGCGCTGCAGCGCCCGGTCACCGCGCTGTTCAAGCCGCCGCACCAGCCCTGGCTGCGCGACTGGATCGAAAAAATGCGCACCCGCCCCGACATGCACATGGCGCCGGCCACGCCGCGCGGGGTGCGCATGCTGGTCAAGGCACTCAAGCGCGGCCAGGCGGTGGGCATCCTGCCCGACCAGGTGCCCAGCGGCGGCGAGGGCAACTGGGCGCCGTTCTTCGGCAAGCCCGCCTATACGATGGCGCTGGTGCACCGGCTGCAGCAGCTGACCGGCGCGCCGGTGGTGGCGGTCTTTGCCGCGCGCCTGCCGCGCGGCGCCGGCTATCGCGGCCACCTGCGCGTGATCAACGACGGCGGCATGCTGCCGGACGATCCTGCCGCCGCCGCCGCGGTCATCAACCGGACCATCGAGGAACTGGTACGCCTGTGCCCCACGCAGTACCTGTGGGCTTACAACCGCTACAAGCAACCCGCCGGAGCGGGCACCCCGGACGCGCCGGGCACCCCGGGCAACGACACCGAGCCGGCCGCTGATCAATCGATTTCATGAGCCGTGTGTTCACGTGGCTTGGCATCGGCTTGCTGACGGTGCTGGGCAAGCTGCCATATCCGTTCGTCGCGCGCTTCGGCGAGGCGCTGGGAAGCCTGCTCTACCTGGTGCCGAGCGAGCGGCGCCGCGTGGTGCGGGCCAACCTGCGCCTGTGTTTCCCGGACCGCACCGAGGCCGAAATCGACGAGCTGTCGCGACAGAGCTTCCGCATCCTGTTCCGCAGCTTTGCCGAGCGCGGCATCTTCTGGACCGGCAGCGAAGCGCAGATGCGCCGCTGGGTGCAGATCGACGACCAGGCCGACCTGGTGGCGCTGGATGGCACCCCGCATATCCTGGTCACGCTGCACCTGTCGGGCGTGGAAGCCGGCGCGATCCGGCTCACCATCAACCTGCGCGAGCATCTCGGCCGTTCCGGCGCATCGCTCTACACCAGGCAGAAGAACGACCTGTTCGACCACTTCCTGAAGCACGCGCGCGGGCGCTTCGGCGCCAACATGATCTCGCGCAACGACAGCGCGCGCGACATCCTGCGCTGCCTGAAGAAAGGCGAGGCGCTGCAGCTGATCGCCGACATGGATTTCGGCGAGCGCGACTCGGAGTTCGTGCCGTTCTTCGGCGTGCAGGCGCTGACACTGACCTCGGTGTCGCGGCTGGCGCGCCTGACCGGGGCCAAGGTGGTGCCGATCTACACCGAGATGCTGCCTGACTACCAGGGCTATGTGCTGCGCATCCTGCCGCCCTGGGAAGACTACCCCGGCGCAAGCGTCACCGACGACACGCGCCGCATGAATGCCTTCTTCGAGGACTGCATCCGCCCGCGCGTGCCGGAGTACTACTGGGTGCACAAGCGCTTCAAGCACCGCCTGCCGGGCGAGCCCGAGATCTACTGAGCGCGCCGGCACATCCGGCGCCTCGCAGCTACAATTCTCACCATGAAACTCCAGTTCACCAAAATGCACGGCGCGGGCAACGACTTTGTCGTGCTCGACGGCATCCACCAGCAGATCGACCTGACCCCGGCGCAATGGCGTGCGCTGGCCAGCCGGCATTTCGGCGTGGGCGCGGACCAGATCCTGATCGTTGAAAAGCCGTCCCGCCCCGATGTCGACTTCCGCTACCGCATCGTCAATGCCGATGGCAGCGAGGTGGAGCACTGCGGCAACGGCGCGCGCTGCTTTGTGCGCTTTGTCACCGACAAGGGCATGACCGACAAGCGCTCGGTGCGCGTCGAGGTGATGAACGGCATCATTACCCTGACGCTGCAGGACGACGGCCAGGTCACGGTGGACATGGGTGCGCCCGAGCTGGAACCGGCGCGCGTGCCGTTCCGTGCCGAAGGCCTGCCCACCCGCGCGGAAGGCGCGGACACGCTGTACGGCCTGGAGGTCAACGGTCGCACCGAATGGATCTCGGCGGTATCGATGGGCAATCCGCACGCGGTGCAGGTGGTGGACGACGTGGAGAACTTCCCGGTGCTGCAGGACGGCCCGGTGGTGGAGCACCATGCCGCCTTCCCCAACCGCGTCAATGCCGGCTTCATGCAGGTGCAGGACCGCCACACCATCCGGCTGCGTGTCTACGAGCGCGGTGCCGGCGAGACCCTGGCCTGCGGCACCGGCGCCTGCGCGGCCGTGGTGGCCGGCATCCGGCGCGGCCTGCTGGACTCGCCGGTGCGGGTGCATACCCATGGCGGCGAGTTGACCATTGCCTGGGATGGCGGTGTGGAACCGGTGCGCATGACCGGCCCGGCCACCACCGTGTTTGAAGGCAGCATTGACCTGGCAGCCCTGCCGGCCTGACCATAGGGGCTGTGCGCCCCTTTCCACACGCCCCGCATTCCTTGCCGCGGAGCCCCGGCGGGGGCGCCCATTCCCTTGATCTTGCTGGTCAGACCGATGGAGCGCCCATGCCGCTGGACGATTTCCGCATCACCTCGGGCAAGCGTTTTCGCCTTGCCGACTTCGACCCGGGCAGCAAGCCGCTGTCGTGCGGCAAGAAAGAGGAAGACCTTGCCCGCATCATCGAACTGAGCAACGCCCTCGACGCACAGCAGGACATCTTCTACGCCGAGCACCGGCGCAAGCTGCTGGTGGTACTGCAGGGCATGGATACCAGCGGCAAGGACGGCACCGTGCGCGGCGTGTTCCGCAGCTTCGATCCGCTGGGCATCCGCGTGGTGGGCTTCAAGGCCCCGTCCCCGCAGGAACTGGCGCGCGACTACCTGTGGCGCATCCACCTGCAGGTACCGAAGACGGGCGAGATCGTGGTCTTCAATCGCAGCCACTATGAAGACGTGCTGATCACGCGCGTGCACGACTGGATCGACGCCAACGAGTGCGAGCGGCGCTTCCGCCAGATCCGGGACTTCGAGTCGATGCTGACCGAGACCGGCACCACCATCGTCAAGTGCTTCCTGCATATATCCCGCGACGAGCAGAAGGCACGGCTCGAAGCGCGCCTGGCGGACCCGGAGAAACACTGGAAGTTCGACACCACCGACCTTGCCGAGCGCAAGCACTGGAAGGCCTACATGGACGCCTACGAGGCTGCCATCATGGCGACCAGCACGCCCGAATGCCCGTGGTACGTGGTGCCGGCCGACTCCAAGACACACCGCAACCTGATGGTGGCGGAGATCCTGACCAAGGTCTTCGAGGACCTCAAGCCGGCCTACCCGCCGGCCCGGCCGGAACTGGCCACGATCAAGGTCGACTGAGCCGCCCGGCCGCCTCAGCCGCCTCAGCCACCGTTCCCGCGGTGCACGTCGTGCGTGACGAAGGGGTGCTCGCGGCTGGGCATCGCCAGCCATTGCGGGTGGCGCAGGGTCTGGCGGATATCGTCCAGCCCGCTGGTCCAGTGCTCTTGCATGGTGAGCGCGCCGAACTGGTAATCCTTGGCCAGGTTCTCGAACGACTTGTCGCGGTAGATCAGCTGGATCACGTTGCGGCGCGCGTCGCAGGCCTGCTCCGCCGCGCGGCGGTACCAGGCGTTGTCGCGCTTTGATGGCGGCACCAGCGCCATCACCTCGTTGAGCATGCGGCGCAGGTTCTGCTGCTCGCGCATGTAGTCGGTAATGGCCCGCGTGCGGCTGGAATACTGGATGTCCTTCTGGCGCTCGGCCACGTCGACCAGGTCGTGCGGCAGCTTGCCGCGCGCGCTCCACAGGTCGACCTGGAAGATCAGCGCGTCGCGCCGCGGCTGCGCGGTCAGCACCTCGGCCAGCGGTGTGTTCGATACCAGCCCGCCATCCCAGTAGTACTCGCCCCCGATCTCCACAGCCGGAAAGCCCGGCGGCAACGCGCCCGACGCCATGAAATGCTCGGGGCGGAGCTTGTCGCGGGTATTGTCGAAGTACGCGAAATTGCCGGTGCGCACATTGACCGCCCCCACCGAGACGCGCATCAGGTCGGGGCGGTGGTTGATCAGGTCGAAGTCAGCAAAGCGCTCGAGCGTCTCCTTCAGCGGCGTGGTGTCGTAGAAGCTGGCATGGCTCGGGTCCGAGTAGCGCGATATCAGCTCCGGCCAGCTGCGCGGCTGGAAGAAGCCACGCTGGCCTTCCAGCATGGCACGCGCCGCATGCAGGCCATCGAACCAGATCCGCATCGGCTCGGGCCAGCCTTCGGCATGGTCGGCGAACCAGGTGTGCGACAGGCTGGGCAACCACGGCTGCGCGCAGATGTACTCCCAGAAGGCGCACAGTTGTTCCACGCGGCGCTGGGGCGGATTGCCGGCGATGATGGCTGCGTTGAGCGCACCGATGGAGATGCCGGCAACCCAGTTCGGGTAGATGCCGCCCTCGGCAAGGCCCTGGTACACGCCGGCCTGGTAGGCCCCGAGCGCGCCGCCGCCCTGCAACACCAGCGCGCGCACGGCATAGGCCTCGTGCGCGGGCCGGTCCGGGGCCTTGGCAGCCTGGCGCACCGGCTTGCGCGGCCGCACCTGCGCGCCGCGCTCGGCCAGCGACTCGCCATTGCCGGCTGATTCCGCCGTTGTGGATGGCGTTGCCGCCTGCCGCCCTGCCCGTTCCTGCCGCTCTTTTGCCGCCACGCCGCGCTCCCTCCCAGTCTGAAAGTCAGCCGTCCGTCCGCTGTCCGCCGAACGTGCGGAATGAGGGCGCTGGCTGGCAGCACCCCGTTGCCATCAACGGTTTCAGACGCCGTAGCGCTGACGATAGGCCGCCACGGCCTCGCGCGAAGCCCCCAGCGCCGGGTCCTGCGACGCATCCAGGTACGCCAGCAGGTCCTTCAGGCTGGCAATCGCGATCACCGGGATGCCGAATTCGCGCTGCACGTCCTGCACGGCGGAATGGGTGCCGACCTGCTCGGCGGTACCGCTCTTTTCCATGCGGTCCAGTGCGATCAGGACCGCGGCCGGCTCGGCGCCGGCGGCGCGGATCATGTTCACCGATTCGCGCACCGAGGTGCCGGCGGAAATCACGTCATCAATGATGACCACCTTGCCCTGCAGCTTGGCCCCGACCAGCGTGCCGCCTTCGCCATGATCCTTGGCTTCCTTGCGGTTGTAGGCGAAGCCGACGTCACGTCCCATGCCCGCCAGCGCCACCGCGGTGGCCGACGCCAGCGTGATGCCCTTGTAGGCCGGCCCGAACAGCACGTCGAACTGCACGCCCGAGGCCAGCAGCGTTTTGGCATAGAATTGCGCCACCTGGCCCAGCATCGCGCCCTGGTTGAACAGGCCGGCGTTGAAGAAGTAAGGCGATTTGCGGCCGGCCTTGGTGACGAACTCGCCAAACGACAGCACGCCCGCATCGAGCGCAAAGCGGATAAAGGTCTGGCTGAGATCGGCACCCGCGGGCGGTTTCTGCTGCGTCATCATTTCTCTCTGAATTCAAAATTTCCCCGAATGTTACGGATTATCAGCGCCAACCTCAACGGCATCCGCTCCGCGTCGAAGAAGGGCTTTTTCGACTGGATGGGCAAGCAGGACGCAGACATGGTCTGTGTGCAGGAACTGAAGGCGCAGGCCGCCGACATGACGGAAGCGTTCATTGCGCCACATGGCTACCACGGCTATTTCCATTACGCCGAGAAAAAGGGCTACAGCGGCGTGGGCCTTTACACGCGCCATCAGCCCGAGCGCGTGGTCACCGGCTTCGGCATTCCCGAATTCGACAACGAAGGCCGCTATGTGGAAGTGCAGTATCCGCACCTGGCGGTGATCTCGGTGTACGTGCCGTCCGGCTCCAGCGGCGAGGAGCGCCAGCAGGCCAAGTTCCGCTTCATGGAGGCCTTCCTGCCGCACCTGCTGCAACTGAAGGCAAGCGGACGCGAGATCGTGCTGTGCGGTGACGTCAACATCGCGCACAAGGAAATCGACATCAAGAACTGGAAGGGCAACCTGAAGAACTCAGGCTTCCTGCCGGAAGAACGCGCCTGGATCGGCGAACTGTTCGACAGCCACGGCTATGTCGACGTGTTCCGCAAGCTGGACCCGCGCCCCGACCAGTACACCTGGTGGAGCAACCGCGGCCAGGCCTACGCCAAGAACGTCGGCTGGCGCATCGACTACCACCTGGCCACGCCCAAGATCGCCGACACCGCGCACCTGTGCTCGATCTACAAGGACGAGAAGTTCAGCGACCACGCGCCGCTGTCGATCGACTACGACTTCCCGCTCTGAGCACCGCGCTTACGCCGCCCGGATCTCTTCAAGCAGTTCCGGGTGGCGGTCAAGCAGCTTGAGCAGCTTGACCAGCGCCAGCGGCGGCTTGGTCCGGCCGGTTTCATAGCGCGAGAACGCGTTGACACCGCCGCCGAAGATTTCGGCGGCTTCGCGCTGGTCGAGGCGGAGCTTCTTGCGGACGTCAGTGATATAGCACGGATCGACAAGCGAGGCGTTGACCTGCTTGTTGAAGGCGAGCATCGCATCGCTCACCCAGTCGCTGTCGCGAGGAAGCACGCCCTCGCCGCACTTGGGACACCATTGCCCCGGCACATCGCGAATCACGGTTGTTTCACCACGGTACGTATAAGGCATGTCGCGAATCCCCGCCTCGAGATCCGCACCACCGCACACAGGACACTTCATCTGGCCTCTCCTTTGACTGTCTGCGCCGCTGCTACCTCAGCTTGAAGGAAACGACCAGCACCTCATCGGTGACCGTGAGCTTCACATACAAGGCGCCTTGCGGCGTGACAGGCCTGTAGACGTCCTGCCAAACCCGGTGGTCTTCATACGTGGTCATGCTCTTGTAGAAGTCCGCCGGACCAAGCTGCATCAGGATTTCGCGAACACCGCTCCACTGCAGACCCCGACGCATGGGAATAGGCAGCAAACGTCATTTCCATCTTGCCGCCCGCCAACAATGCCTTACGTCCCATAGCTTGTAATGTGCCGTCCCCTTTTCCATGCAAATTAACCTACTTGGTTATATCCTGCAAGCCCGGAACTGTGCCAGATCGCAACAGATCCCATCGGTACAAACCCCTGCGACCAGCCCCCATCCCCGCTACAATGCAGGTTCCCTATCGCATGCGGCAGGGGACGTTTCGCATTTCCCGCACCTCATTGAGTGAGTCAGCCATGGTTTTCAAAGTGTTCGTCGATGGTCAGGAAGGCACCACCGGTCTCCGGCTGCTTGACTATCTTTCCGGCCGTTCCGACGTGGAACTGCTGCGCATTGCCGATGACAAGCGCAAGGACCCGGCCGAACGAGCACGATTCCTGAATGCCGCTGACGTCGCCTTCCTGTGCCTGCCCGACGTGGCCTCGCGCGAGGCGGTGTCGCTGGTGACCAACCCGAACACCTGCGTGATCGACGCCAGCACGGCGTTCCGCACCACCGACAGCTGGGCCTACGGCTTGCCTGAACTGGCACGCGGCCAGCGCGAGAAGATCCGCGACAGCAAGCGCATTGCGGTGCCGGGCTGCCACGCCAGCGCCTTCGTGCTGGCAGTGCGTCCGCTGGTGGACGCCGGTGTGCTGCCGGCCGACTACCCGGTTTCGGCGTTCTCGCTGACCGGCTACAGCGGCGGCGGCAAGTCGATGATTGCCGAGTTCGAAGCCGGCGGTAACCCGAAGCTGGACAGCCCGCGCCCGTACGCGCTGGGCCTGGAACACAAGCACCTGCCAGAGATGCGCGTGCAGGCCGGCCTGGCGCAGGCGCCGGTCTTCAACCCGATCGTCGGCAACTTCCTGAAGGGCCTGGCGGTGACGGTGCCGGTGTTCACGGACCGGCTGGCGCGCAAGGTCAGCCCCGAGCAGATCGTCGAGATCTACCGCAAGCACTATGAAGGCGAGCAGTTCGTGCGCGTGATGCCGTACAACAGCGCCGACAACCTCGACGGCGGCTTCTTCGACGTGCAGGCCAACAACGACACCAACCGTGTCGACCTGTTCGTGTTCGGCAATGCCGAGCGCCTGAACCTGGTGGCCCGCCTGGACAACCTGGGCAAGGGCGCGGCCGGCGCGGCGGTGCAATGCATGAACGTGCATGTGGGCGCCGACGAGGCCACGGGGCTGCGCGCCTGACGCGGCAGCAGGCCCTGAATGAGGAAAAAGCCGGCATTGCCGGCTTTTTTCATTGGCGTCAGCGGACCGCTCAGCGTTGCAGCGGCTTCTGCCGGTCGTCGTCGCCGCTGTCCACCGGCGCGCCGCCCAGATCTGCCATATTGGCGCGGTATGGCGGCAGCCTGTCCACAGTGGTATTGCTCGCGCGCGCATAGAGCGGCAGCACCTCCGGCAGGTGCTTTTCCAGGTCGGCGATGCGGCTGCGCCCGGACGGATGCGTGGACAGGAACTCTGTGCCGGACTGGCTCACCTTGCCCATCTTCTGCCACAGCGACACTGCGGCGCGCGGGTCGTAGCCGGCGCGCGCGGCGATATCCATGCCGATCAGGTCCGCCTCGGACTCATCCGCGCGCGAGAAACGCAGCGTCAGCAGGTGGGCACCGGTGCCCAGCGCCATATTGCCAAGGTTGCCGAAGCCGAACAGCTGCGAGATCACGTTGGCGCCGAGGTTGGTGATCTCTGACTTGGCGGCGCGCTCGCGCGCATGCTCCTGCAGCGCGTGGGCGATCTCGTGGCCCATCGCCATGGCGATCTCGTCGTCGGTCAGCTTGAGCTGGTCGAGCAACCCGGTATAGAAGGCGATCTTGCCGCCCGGCATGCAGAACGCATTGACCTGCCTGGAGCCGATCAGGTTGATCTCCCACTGCCACTGCCGCGCGCGCTCGTTCCAGCGTGCGGTCTGGGGCAGCAGCCGCTTGCCGATCGTGCGCAGGCGCACCAGCTGCGGGTTGTCGGCGGCGGCCAGTGCATGCTTGGCGATGGCTTCCTGCTTGAGCTGCTCGTATTCCTGCGCGGCCTGCTGCTCGATGGCCTCGACCGGCACGATTTTGCGCACGGCCGAGCCGCTGCGGTCCAGCCGGATGCCGCCAGGCTCGCTGTCCTGCGCCTGGGCGGGCAGGCACCAGGCCATGGGCGCCGCCACCGCGGCCAGCGCCAGCGCGCGGACCAGCCGGTCACGGGTGGGACGCTGAACACCTTGCAGGCGGCGGAGCATTTGCGGTTCCTTGGACGCAGTGGAAGACCAGGCAGGCGGATCGGTGATCCGCGGCAACGATGCCGTGCCGCATGTGGCGGGCAGGCAAACAGGTGATGCAATAATACACGGCGCCCGCGCAGCCGCGCGGCGCTTCACGCCGGCCCGTTCATGACCTTCCAGACCTATCTCGATATCTTCCGCAACCGCCGCATCGGCGCCATGCTGGCGCTGGGCTTCGCCTCCGGGCTGCCGCTGGCGCTGACCTCCGGCACCTTGCAGGCATGGATGACGGTCGAGGGGCTGGACATCAAGACCATCGGCTTCTTCTCGCTGGTGGGCCAGGCCTATATCTTCAAGTTCCTGTGGGCGCCGCTGATGGACCGCTACACGCCGCCGCTGCTGGGGCGCCGGCGCGGCTGGCTGCTGGTGACGCAGCTGGGGCTGGTGCTGGGCATCGCCGGCATGGCCTTCTGCCCGCCGCGCGAGGCGCTGTGGATGCTGGCGGCACTGGCCACGCTGGTAGCCTTCCTGTCGGCGTCGCAGGACATCGTCTTCGACGCCTACAGCACCGACGTGCTGCGCCCGCCCGAGCGCGGCGCCGGCGCCGCGGTGAAGGTGCTGGGCTACCGGCTGGCGATGCTGGTCTCGGGCGGCCTGGCCTTGTGGCTGGCCGACCGCGTGCTGGGCTGGCAGCAGACCTACCTGCTGATGGCGGCACTGATGGGCGTGGGCATCGTCACGCTGCTGTGGGCGCCGGAACCGGACGTGCCCGCGCGCGCGCCGCGCTCGCTGGAAGAGGCGGTGGTAGGGCCGCTGCGCGACTTCTTTGGCCGCCAGGGCGCGTGGTGGCTGCTGCTGCTGATCGTGCTGTACAAGCTCGGCGACGCCTTTGCCGGCAGCCTGTCGACCACCTTCCTGATCCGCGGCGTGGGCTTCTCGGCGGGCGAGGTGGGCATCGTCAACAAGACCCTGGGGCTGGCTGCCACCATCATCGGCGCGCTGTTCGGCGGCACCCTGATGGTGCGCCTGGGGCTGTACCGCTCGCTGATGCTGTTCGGCGTGCTGCAGGCGGTGTCGAACCTGGGCTACTGGATCCTGGCGGTGACGCCGCCGCACCTGTGGAGCATGGGGACGGCCATTGCGATCGAGAACCTGTGCGGGGGCATGGGCACGGCGGCCTTCGTGGCGTTGCTGATGACGCTCTGCAACCGCTCGTTCTCGGCCACGCAGTACGCGCTGCTGTCGGCGCTGGCGTCGGTGGGCCGGGTCTATGTGGGGCCGTCCTCGGGCTATATGGTCGAGGCCTGGGGCTGGGCGCCGTTCTACCTGGGCACCGTGGTGGTGGCGCTGCCCGGCGTGATGCTGCTCTGGGCCATGCGCCACACCGTGCATCGCTACGAGGCCCAGGCGCGCGAAGCGATCGCCTGAGCCCGCGTTTACCTCACTCCTTGTAGTAGACGATCTGGTGCGAGCTGACGATCAGCTCGCCGCCGGCGCTCCATAGCTGCGCGCGCTGGTCGAAGAAGCCCTGCCTGAACACCTGCGCCTGCGCGCTGGCCAGCACGTGGCTGTCGCCCAGCGCGGCCAGCGTGTCGGCATCGGCATGGAAATAGGTGGTCATCGACACCGTGCCGGCCGGCACGAAGCCCGCGCGCTTGAGGAAGATGCGCGGGTAGAAGCTGTCGGCCCAGGCCGCCACCGCGGCAAAGTCCGGCGTGCGCGCCGGCGCGTCGCGCAGCCAGAACTGCGTCAGGCTGTCCGGATGCTCGGTGCCGGGCTCCGTGGCCGGCTTGGCGCCGCGCACCGGGCGCATGTCATAGGACTTGAGCCAGCGCACCGGCGCAAACCCGGTCATGGCCGGGAGGGTGTCGGCCGCTGGCACCTCCGGCATCGGCGCCTCGGCGCAGGCCCAGGTCTCGCGGCGCACCGCAAACATGGCGGTGGCGGTGGTGGCCACGGCATCGCCCTGGCGCAGCTCAAGCGTCCAGTGCTGGGTCGAGCGGTTGGTGCGCACCGGGCGCGCCTCGATCTCGAACGGGCCCTCGGCGATCGGCCCGGCAAAGTTGACCGTCAGCGAGACCGGGTCGCCCAGGCGCTGCGGATGGTCCAGCGCCGCCCGCAGCAGCGTGGCGGCGGTGATGCCGCCGAACGGGCCGATCATGTTCCAGTACTCGGGCGTGGTGCGGCCCAGGAAGCGGTGCTCGCCGGCCGGCTCCAGCGCCAGCGCGTCGTCAAAGGGATGGAGCGGGCTGGCGGCGGTGGCCGCCTGGGTCTGGGGCGCAGTGGACATGGCTGGTGTGGGTTGGTGACTCGCAGGGAATAGCACGATCGTTCGATCCTCTGCCTACACTAACCGTAGTCAGCGTTCGGGTCAAGACGGCAGTCCTCCAGCCGCTGGCACCGTGGCGCCCGCATCAGCCTTGCGCCCGCCGCCGCAGCGGCAGGCTCCAGCCCAGCTGGTTGGCGACCACGCCCAGCAGCACCAGCGCCATGCCGGCGATCTGCAGCGGCCCCAGCACCACGCCGAACACCATCACGTCGATCACGATCGCCACCAGCGGATAGATGAAGGACAGCGTGGCGATCGACACCACGGTAAGGCGCTGGAAGGCGCCATACAGTAGCGTGTACATCACGCCCGTATGCACCAGCCCCAGCGGCAGCAGCGCGGCCCAGGTGCCGGTGCCATAGCTGCCCGCAGCAGGATGCGCCAGTGGTGCCAGCATCAACACGCCCAGCACCATCTGCAGCCCGGCAATCTGGCCTGGCGGGATGGCCTGCAGCCGGCGCGTGGCCAGGGTCGTCACCGCATACAGCAGTGCGGCCAGCAGGCCCAGGCCGATGCCGGCCAGCATCGCCGTGCCAGTGGCGCCATGCTCCAGCCCGGTGATCAGCATCACCCCGGCAAAGGCCAGCACCAGCCATGGCAGCCGCGCGAACGGGAACGGCTCGCGCTGGATCACCGAGGTTAGCAGCAGCAGGAAGAACGGCTGGGTGTGGTAGACCACCGTGGCAATGGCGATGCCGCTGTACGCATACGCCGAGAACAGCGCCAGCCAGTTGAGCACCAGCGTGACGCCGCCCAGCGCCAGCCAGCCAAGCTGTGCGCGGCTCATCCGCACCCAGCCGCGCTGCAGCGTCAGCACGCCCAGCAGCGCCGCGCCGCCGAACAGGCAGCGGAAGAAGACCACATCGAGCGGCGGTTGGCCGCTGGTGACCACGAACCAGCCGATGGTGCCAGACAGCAGCATGGCCGCGACCATGCGCCAGGCGCCGCCTGGCAAGGGTTGTTGCGAGGGCATGACGGACTCCGGTCAGACAATGTCCGCATTGTTCCATCATGCAATCTGCTCAACAATCCCGTCATCGATCAATTAATATTTGATCTGAAGTCAAAGGATGGGGACACACAATGCCGGATATGCCACTTAATGCGATGGCCGTGTTTGCTCGCGTGGTCGAGTGCGGCAGCTTCTCGGCCGCCGCGCTCGACCTGGGCATGACCCCATCGGCGGTCAGCCGGCACGTCTCCCGCCTGGAAGCCACGCTCGGTGCCAGCCTGCTGCAGCGGACCACGCGCGCCTTTGCGCTGACTGAGCTGGGCCAGTCGGTCTACGCCGCCTGCGCCCGCATGACCGCCGCCGCGCGCGAGGTCACCGCGCTCGCCGGCGAGCACGGCGGCACGCCGCACGGCGTGCTGCGCGTGAGCGCGCCGGTCTCGTTCGGGCAGGCCTGGCTGGCGCCGCGGCTGCCGGCGCTGCTGGCCAAATACCCGGGGCTGGACCTGCAGCTGACGCTGGCCGACCGCATGGTCGACCTGGTCGAGGAAGGGATGGACGTGGCCGTACGCATCGCGCGCGAACTGGCGCCCGGGCTGGCCGCACGCCCGCTGCGCGAGGTGCGCTACCGGCTGGTGGCCTCGCCCGGCTACCTGGCCCGCCACGGCACGCCGGCCACGCCCGCCGACCTGCCCGCCGCACGCTGCCTGTACCTGGGCTACGGCAACTTCGGCGAGCGCTGGACCATGCGCCACCACGCCGGCGGCGAGAAAGTGGAGGTGCGCATCCCGCCGCGCCTGACGCTGAACAACAGCCTGGCGATCATGAGCATGGTGGAACGCGATGCCGGCATCGGGCTGGTGCCGGACTTCTCATTGGGCGATGCCCTGGACCAGGGCCGGGTCGTCACCGTGCTGGCCGACTGGGACATCCTCGAGCCCTATATCGGCACGGCCTACGCGGTCTACACGCCCACGCGGCATGTACCGCCCAAGGTGCGCGCCTTTGTCGATCACCTGGCAGCCACGGCCGCCGACGCGCCAGCCTGATCAGGCCGCGCAAACCCGGTACACCGCCAGGCTGCCGCGCCAGTTGCCGCCCCAGTTGACGGTCACGCCCTCGTGCATCACCACGCGGTCGATCACGCGCAGGCCGACCTTGGGCGCCAGCGCCTCGAAGTCGCTGATGGTCAGCACACGCACGTTGGGCGTGTTGTACCACTGGTAGGGCAACGATTCCGACACCGGCATGCGCCCGCGGAACACCGACAGCCGGTGCGGCCAGTAGCCGAAGTTCGGGAACGACACGATGCACTCGCGCCCCACCCGCAGCGTGTCGCGCAGCACCTGCGCGGTGTTGTGGATGGTCTGCAGCGTCTGCGACAGGATCACCGTGTCGAAGCTCTTGTCCTCGAACAGCGCCAGGCCGCCTTCCAGGTTCTGCTGGATGACATGCACGCCCTTCTGCGCGCACGCCAGCACGCCTTCGTCGCGGATCTCGATGCCGTAGGCCTGCACGTCGAGCTCGTCCTGCAGCACGCGCAGCAGGCTGCCATCGCCGCAGCCCAGATCGAGCACGGTGGAGTTGGGTTCGATCCAGCGCGCGATCGCGCGGAAGTCGGGGCGCAGCGCCAGGATATTGGGATTGGCCAGGGCGTTCATGCGCCGATCTCCTCTGCGATGCGGTCGTAGTAGGCGCGCATCAGGTTGTGATAGCGCGGGTCGTCGAGCAGGAAGGCATCGTGGCCGTGCGGCGCGTCGATCTCGGCGTACGAGACCGGGCGCTTGTTGTCCAGCAGCGCCTTGACCAGCTCGCGGCTGCGGCTGGGCGCAAAGCGCCAGTCGGTGCCGAAGCTCGCCACCAGGAAGCTGGCCTGGGTCTGCGCCATCGCGCGCGTCAGGTCGCCGCCGAAGGCCAGCGCCGGGTCGAAGTAGTCGAGCGCGCGCGTGATCAGCAGGTAGGTGTTGGCGTCGAAGTACTCGGCGAACTTGTCGCCCTGGTAGCGCAGATAGCTCTCCACCTGGAACTCGACATCGAAAGAGAAGCGGATGTCGTCGGTCTTCAGCTCGCGGCCGAATTTCTCGGCCATGTCCTCGTCCGACAGGTAGGTGATATGGCCGATCATGCGCGCCACGCGCAGGCCACGCTTGGGCTTGACGCCATGCGCGTAGTAGTTGCCGCCGTGGAAATCGGGATCGGACAGGATCGCGCTGCGCGCGACCTCGTTGAAGGCGATGTTCTGCGCCGACAGCTTGGGCGTGGACGCGACCACGATGCAGTGGCGCAGCCGGTCCGGGTACATCAGGCTCCAGGCCACCGCCTGCATGCCGCCGAGGCTCCCGCCCATCACCGCTGCGAACTGCGTGATGCCGAACGCGTCGGCCACGCGCGCCTGCGCATTGACCCAGTCTTCCACCGTCACCACCGGGAACGCCGCGCCGTAGGGCGCGCCGGTAGCCGGGTTCAGGCTCATCGGCCCGGTCGAGCCGAAGCACGAACCCAGGTTGTTGACGCCGATGACGAAGAAGCGATTGGTATCGAGCGGCTTGCCGGGCCCGACCATGTTGTCCCACCAGCCCACGTCGCGCGGGTCTTCGGCATAGACGCCGGCCACATGGTGCGAGGCATTGAGCGCATGGCACACCAGCACCGCGTTGGAGCGGGCCGCATTGAGCGTGCCGTAGGTCTCGACCATCAGGTCGTAGCCGGCAATGGACGAGCCGTTGCGCAGCTTCAGCGGCTCGGCAAAGTGCATGCGCTGCGGCGCAACCACGCCGACCGAATCGGGCGGCAGGTCGAACGCGGCAGGCGCGGCGGTCGGCAGGGCGACATCAGTCATGGAATCCGGCCCGTGGCGAACGGGCATAAAAAAACCCGACCGGCATTTGCGTATGAAGCGTCGCAGCCAAGTCGGGATTCACTGGAGTCCTTGCGGGATTCCGCGTGCCGGCGCCATCCACTACCGTGGTGGCATGGGGCGCCGACCCAACCTCTTTAGCCGCATTTATAGTGGCAACCCGGAACTTGGTCCCTTGGCTGCCGCGCGCCCGCAAGCCAGTCATCAAATCGGCGCGACCGGGCAATTATAGAGCAATCGGCCCGGCGTGTTGTTTTCAACCCAGCAAGACCCGCAGGTGCGCCTCGGCATGGTCCGACGGCGACTTGCGGAAGCCGCTCTTGGCATAGCGGTGCCACTGGCCCTGCACCGCCGCCATGATCAGCGCCGCGCGCGCCGGGATGTCGGCATCCGCCGGGAACGCGGCCTGCGTCACCGCCATCTTCAGGCACTGGCGCAGCGAGGCCTCGATGCGGTCCACCACCTGGTTGATGCGCTCTTGCAGGCGTTCGTGCTCACCCACCAGTGCCTCGCCGGTCAGCACGCGCGTCATGCCCGGGTTCTTCTCGGCAAACGACAGCAGCATGCGCACGATGGCGTGCGCCTGGCGCAGGCCGTGCTCTTCCTTGTCGGTGATCTGGTTGATCAGGCCAAACACGGTCTGCTCGATAAAGCCGATCAGGCCCTCGTACATCTGCGCCTTGCTGGCGAAATGGCGGTACAGCGCCGCCTCGGACACGCTCAGGCGCGCAGCCAGCGCGGCCGTTGTGATCTTCTCCCCGCGCGGGTGCTCCAGCATGGTGGCCAGCGTCTGCAGGATCTGCACGCGGCGCTCGCCCGGGCGCGGGCGCTTGCGCGCCGGCGTGGCTGGCGGCTGGCCCCCGTCCTGCGCATCCTGCGCACTGCCTGAAATGACCGCCTCCGGCTCGCGCCCGTTGCTTTGCGTCATGACCCGATTCTCCGCATTCGTCGTTGGAGTTGATGCATCGATTGTACTTTTATGTCCACATAGGCCGGCCGGTTCGGCACGCGGGCGCGCACGCGCCGCACGTTGTCGGGCTGCGCCTGCGGTGCCTGGGTCTCCGCGGCCACCAGCGTCACCGACTGCTCCTGCGCGGCGTGGCCGACATGGCGCCGGTCCTCTGCCTCCAGCGTCGAGCGTACCGCGGCATCGCGCCGGCTGCCGTCGTCGCGCACCGCGGGCACCTCATGCGGGCGCGATGGCGCGACCGTGCGCAGGTAGCCCGTCACCCAGGCGGTGCGGATGCCGGTGCCGGCATAGCGCTTGAGGTGCGACACGGTGTCTTCCACCAGCACCGCACGATGCGGGGCAATCCCGGTCTGCACCAGCAGCCGGCGCAGCATGCGGCGGTCCGGCTTGGGCCGCAGGTGGCCATGCACCCACATCTGCTCGATTGCCACCACGCGCTCGAAGCAATGCCGTATGCCCGCTATCTCCAGCACCGCCCGCGCATAGTCCTGCGGCGCGTTGGTCACCAGGATCTTGCGCCCCGGCAGGCGCCGCAGGTGCGCGGCCAGCCCGCGCCGCACCCGCACCATGTCGGCCAGCGCCGGGAATTCATGTGCGGCGCGCAGGAAGTCAGCCGGGTCCACGCCATGGTGCCGGATCATGCCGAGCAGCGTGGCGCCGTAGCGCTGCCAGTAGTCCACGCGCACGCGGCTGGCGGTGGCCTCGTCGCAGCCGAGCACGCGCGCCACGTAGTCGGTCATCAGCCGGTTGATGGCCGGGAAGATCGCGTGCGAGGCGTCGTGCAGGGTGTTGTCGAGATCGAACAGCCAGACCGTATCGCCCGAGGTATTGCCCGCGGGGCGGCGGCAGAGGCGAGCGCGGACACGGCGCGGAGAAGGAAGACTGGAAGGCACGCCGGGCAACTCGGAGGGTGATGGGATGGCCGGGGCGGCCGGCCGCTGCCGGCACCGCCCCGAGGCTCCGCTCAGTGCGAGCGGATCATGGTGCCGAAGGCCTGCTCGGTCAGGATTTCCAGCAGCAGCGAATGCTCGATGCGGCCGTCGATGATGTGCACCGAATGCACGCCGCTCTTGGCTGCATCCAGCGCCGACGAGATCTTCGGCAGCATGCCGCCCGAGATGGTGCCGTCGGCGAACAGCTCTTCAATCTCGCGTGCGGACAGGTCGGTCAGCAGGTTGCCCTTCTTGTCCATCACACCCGGGATGTTGGTCATCATCACCAGCTTCTCGGCCTTCAGGATCTCGGCCATCTTGCCGGCAACCACGTCGGCATTGATGTTGTAGGCCTGGCCGTCGTCGGAGAAGCCGATCGGCGATATCACCGGGATGAAGGCGTCGTCCTGCAGCGCCTTGACCACCGCGGGGTTGATCGCCTCGATGTCGCCCACATAGCCGATATCGATGAAGGCGCCCGGGTTCTCGCGGTCCGGCATCTGCAGGCGCTTGGCGCGGATCAGGCCGCCGTCCTTGCCGGTCAGGCCCACGGCCTGGCCGCCGTACTGGTTGATCAGCATCACGATGTCCTGCTGGACTTCACCGCCCAGCACCCACTCGACCACTTCCATGGTCTCTTCGTCGGTGACGCGCATGCCCTGCACAAAGGTGCCGACCTTGCCGACCTTCTTCAGCGCCTCATCGATCTGCGGGCCGCCGCCGTGCACCACCACCGGGTTCATGCCGACCAGCTTGAGCAGGATCACGTCGCGCGCGAAGCCGTGCTTGAGCTTCTCTTCGGTCATGGCATTGCCGCCGTACTTGACCACGATGGTCTTGCCGTGGAACTTGCGGATATACGGCAGGGCCTCGGCGAGGATCTCGGCTTTCAGCGCGGGAGCAATGGCGGCCACCGTGGTTGCGGCAGGCCCGGGGTTGTCGGCGTTCATGGGGGACATCCGTGAGAATCAACAGGTATGATGGCTAATCGGCCACGTAGCCAGGGATAACCAACGGGGATCGCCCGAAAGTGCGCCATCCGGCCATGGCAGGCGCCGATTTTACAAGAAACCGCGCGGGGCGCGAGTCAACCGGCCGAACGTGGTCCCGCGAACTGCCTGCAAGCGCCCCACGGCGCACCAACGCGTTCCGTCCGCGCAACAACGTGCCGCCACCTCAGCCGTTTGGCTTGCGCCGCGGCTCAGCGTTCCCCAGCCTTGACCATCATGCCCGCCGCCAGCCGCCTCTTGCCAGCCCGGATCCCCAGCTTCCCGCCAGCGCCGGAAGGCCAGCCATGAGCGACGCCTCGGCCGTGCTGACCGGCCAGCTGCGCCCGGTCGAACATTGCAGCCACTGCGGCGCGGGCTTTGTCTGCGGCTACGTGGCGGGGCTGCCCGAGTGCTGGTGCGCCAGCCAGCCGCTGCTGCCCGCGCGGCGCATCGTGCCGGGCCAGCATTGCCTGTGTCCGGCCTGCCTGGCGGAGCGCCGGCAAGCCGCTCAGGAGCCCGCTCAGGAACCCGATTCTGCCGCCGGCTGAGACGCGGGCCCGGATGCCGTCGCGCTGCCCCACTGCATCACCAGCATCCCCGCCACGATCAGCGCCGCGCCCGCCAGCCGCGTCGGCGTCAGCGCGCGCTCCGCAAAGCCGGCCAGCCCGAACTGGTCCACCAGCAGCGCGGCCAGCACCTGGCCCGCCACCACCGCGGCGATAAAGCCGGCGGCGCCCAGCCTTGGCGCCATCATCAGCGCGGCCGAGATATAGAACACCCCCAGCACCCCGCCGATCCAGAGCCAGCCCGGCGCGCGCGCCAGTGCCGACGGCACCGGCAGCGGCACGCGCATCAGCCACAGCACGGGCAGCAGCGCCGCCAGGCTGACCAGCAGCGACACCAGCGTGGCCGACAGCGGATGCCCGAGCGTGCGCCCGAGGGTGGCATTGGCGCCTGCCTGGAAAGGGATCGCCGCGCCGGCCAGCACGGCCGTACCAAGCGGCAGCCAGAGTGAAACCGGGAGGGAAAACGGCAACTGGGTGCCTGACATGAAGCGCTCCATAGGGCAAGATGCGATGCCAGCAGTTTGAAATATCGCAATGCGAATTTCCAATTCTGCTTTCGTACGTTTAATATTCGCCGAATGAATAGCCTACGCGGAATCGACCTCAACCTGCTGGTGGTGCTCGAAGCACTGCTGGCCGAGCGCCATATCTCCCGCGCCGCGCTGCGGCTGCACCTGAGCCAGCCGGCGGTCAGCCACGCGCTCGGGCGGCTGCGGCAGCTGCTCGACGATCCCATCCTGGTGCGCGGCAAGGGCGGCCTGGTGCTGAGCGCGCGCGCCCATGAGCTGTCCGGCCCGCTCGCCGAGGCGCTGGCGCAGGTGCGCATCCTGCTGGGGCCCAGCGGCTTCCAGCCGGCCACCGCGCGGCGCAGCTTCCGGCTGGCCATGTCCGACTACGGCGCGCTGGTGGTGTTGCCGCGGCTGCTGCGCGCGGTGCGCAAGGCCGCGCCCAATATCGACCTGGTGGTGTCGCAGGCCAGCCGCGAAGGCATGACCGCCCAGGTGGCCGATGGCGAGATCGACATGGCGCTGGGCGTGTTCACCCACCAGCCGGAAGGCGTGAAATCCGCGGAGCTGTTCTGCGAGAGCTATGCCTGCGCGGTGGATGCCGCCACCGTGCGCGATACCGGCCGGCTCGACCAGGTGGCCTACCTGGCGCGCTCGCACGTGCTGGTGGCCACCCACAGCGAACGCATGGACGCGATCGACACCGCGGTGGCCAAGCTGGGGGGACGGCGCAAGATCGCCTGCGTGGTGCCGCACTGGAGCGTGGCGCCGGCGCTGATCGCCGGGACCAACCTGGTGCTGACCACGGCGCGGCGCAGCCTGGCCGCGCTGGAGGAAGACCCGCGCTACGCCGTGTTCGCGCCGCCGTTTGCGCTGGACGACTTCACCTTCAGCATGATCTGGCACGAGCGCACCGAAGCCGATCCCGCCCACACCTGGCTGCGCGAGCGCGTGCTGGCCGCGGCGGCCAGTCAGGAATCGGAAGAGCCGATCAGCTTGCGCGGCTGACGGCGCACCCCCGGCTTGGCTGGCGCCGGGGGCTGGGCCTCACGGCGCTGCGCGGGAACAGCAGGCGGCCTGGCGGGGCGCGTGTCCCCGCGAAAGACCAGCTTCTGACGGGTGCCGTGCTGCTTGTTGGCCATGATGGGTGGATGGCTGGATGGCTGGATGGACGGGGCCGGGCCCGTCAGGCGCTCAGTGCTTGTGTTCGCCGTGGCCGCCGCTCGCGCTGGCGGCAGCGGGCACCATGTCGCGCACTTCGGCCGTGACCTTTTGCTCGATCACCTTGCCGCCCTGCTCGATCTTCAGCGTGATGGGCACAGTGTCGCCCTTCTTGAGCTGCGACTTCAGGCCCATCAGCATCACGTGGTAACCGCCCGGCTTCAGTTCGACGTCCTGCATCCTGGGCAGGTCCAGCGACTTGACCTGGCGCATGCGCATCACGTTGCCTTCCATCTTCATCTCGTGCAGCTCGGCCACGGCCACCGGCGACGATACGCCGACCAGCTTCGCGTCGTCGTGCGCATGCAGCACCATGAAGGCGCCGGAGGCAGTCTGGGTCGGCACCGTGCCGCGCACCCAGGCGTTGCTGACATCGACCTGGGCCAGCGCGGCGCCGGACGCCAGCACGGCTGCGAGTGCGACCGATGCGGCCAGCGTGGCCGGGCGGAATTTGGCTTGCATGAAAGGCTCTCCTGAAAGCAGACATTAGACCATGGCGATGCCCGCCCGTGCATGCCCCAGGCAACCCCGCCGGGCGGCGCACAGCCGGCTAGTCTGGCACCCCGCCCGGCGCGGCGCCAATGCGGCAAGGTGTCGCACGCACCGGTGCCCCGCGGCCGCATTGATACACTCGCGCCATGACCACCGCCGCAGCCGTGACCCGCTTGCCCGACCTCCCCTTCCTGTCGCCACTGCCGGCGGGCACCTCCGCCCGCCATGGCCAGGTGACGCTGCGCCGGCTGTTCTGGCTGCGCTGGGCACTGCTGGCGGGACAGGCGCTGACGGTGCTGAGCTGCGAGCCCATCGCCGGCATCCGCCTGCCCTACGGGCCGCTGCTGGTGGTGTTCGGCCTGCAGGCGCTGTTCAACCTGCTGACCGGCCTGCGCCTGCGCCAGCACACGCGGCGCAACAGCGCCCCCGGCGAGGCCGAGCTGATGGGCCAGCTGCTGGTGGACCTAACCGCGCTGTCGGCCATCCTGTTCTACACCGGCGGCGCGACCAACCCCTTTGTCTCGTTCTACCTGCCGGGGCTGGCCATTGCCGCCGCCATCCTGCCGTGGCGCCAGGTGATCGCGCTGGCGCTGTACGCGCTCGTCTGCTACACGCTGCTGCTGTTCGAATATGTGCCGCTGGACCTGCACAACCCGGACAACGCGGTGAACTACCACCTGGCCGGCATGTGGCTGAACTTCGTCGCCAGCGCGGTGATGATCGCGCTGTTCGTGGCGCGCCTGTCTGGCGTGCTGCGCCAGCGCGAGGCGCAGCTGAACCTGGCGCGCGAGCAGCTGCTGCGCGAGGCGCGCGTGGAAGACCTGAACGGCCAGGCCGCCGCGGTCGCGCATGAGATCGGCACGCCGCTGGCCACGCTGGCGGTCATCGCCGGCGAGCTGCGTGCCGATGCCTCCGACGCGGGCCGCGGCACCTCCGCAATCAACGGTTACCTGCCCGACCTGCGGACCATGGAACAGCAGCTGGCGCTGTGCCGCACCACGCTCGCGCGCCTGCGCGAAGACCCGGCCACGCTCGCGCCGCAGCGCATCGACGGCTGGCTGCCGGCCTTTGCCGAGCGCTGGCAACTGCGCCACCCCAACGCCAGCCTGCAGGCCAGTGCCACGCCGGGCGCCGGCGCGCAGGCGGTGGAAACCGCGCGCGTGGGCCAGATCCTGACCATCCTGCTGGACAACGCCGCGCGCAGCCAGCAAGCCGCGAGCCGCAGCCAGGAGCCGCTGCAGCTGCAGATCGCCATGGCGCCCGGCAATACCGCGCCGTGGCTGTCGTTCCGCATCGCCGACCACGGCGACGGCATTCCCGAGATGCTGCGCGGCCAACTGGGCGAAACCCCGGTGGCCAGCCAGCATGGCGGCCAGGGCATCGGCCTGTACCTGGCGCAAAGCGCCGCCCGGCAGATGGGCGGTGAGCTGGCCTGGCATGACCGCGCCGGCGGCGGCACCGTTGCCGAGCTGCGCCTGCCCGCGCTGTCCACCCTTCCCGCATCCGCCGCCACCGCCGCCACGGCACCACGAATCCCATGACCGACACCCTCACCCCGGTACCCGAAGCCACCGCACCGGCTGGCACGCCCTTCCTGGTCATCGACGACGACGAAGTCTTTGCCGGCACCCTGGCACGCGCGCTCACGCGACGCGGCTATGCCGTGCAGGTGGCGCACGACGGCCGCACCGCACTGGCGCTCGCATCACGCATCGAGTTTGCCTATGTCACGCTGGACCTGCACCTGGAGCCGCCGCCGGATGCCGGCAACACCGTGCCCGCCGAATCGGGCCTGCAGCTGGTGTCGCCGCTGCGCCAGGCATTGCCGGACGCACGCATCCTGATCCTGACCGGCTACGCCAGCATCGCCACCGCGGTGGCGGCGGTCAAGCAAGGCGCGGACGAATACCTGGCCAAGCCGGCCAATGTCGATTCGATCCTGACCGCGCTGATGGCGGGCGTGTCTGAAGAGGCGGCGCAGGCCGCGCTGGAAGAACCGGTGCCGCTGTCGGTGGCGCGGCTGGAATGGGAGCATATCCAGCGCGTGCTGGCCGAGCATGACGGCAATATCTCCGCCACGGCACGGGCGCTGAACATGCACCGGCGCACTTTGCAGCGCAAGCTGGGCAAGCGGCCGGTGTCGCGGTAATTGTCGCGGCTATAAGCGAAAAGGCCGCGCCTGTGCGCGGCCTTTCACATGCCCCGGGGACAAGCGCCATCCGGGTTACAGGCGCAGCTGGACATAGTCCCAGTCCAGGCCCTCGGCGCTGTCCTGTGGCGTGCTGCCTTGTGCGATGCGCATGGCATCGCCGGCATGGCGGTCCGCCAGCGTGAACAGCGCGCCCGAGTCCAGCGCCAGCGCCGCCGCCGCGGCAGCGGCCGCACCGACCGTGCCCGATTGCGCGGCTTCGGCAGCCGGAATGGCCGGACGCACACACAGGAACGCGGTCGCAGCCGCCAGTGCGGCCAGCAGTCCGCCCGTGGCGAGCACTACCCGCCGGGTCTTGTAGTTGACCATCTGATTTCTCCTGCCAGTGAGTTGATGGGGATGCGGTGGCTCCCGCACCGGTCAATCGACCGTCAAGGTACGCAAGGGTCGCATCGGCCGGCAGGGGTGCGCCAGCGGGCTTACCAATGCTTACGATGGTTACCGGGGTGTGGCAGGTGGAAACGCATGGACATGAAATACGTCCCGTACGGGTGATGTCGCGCTTGGCAGGCGTGGGCTGTTTCGCCGGCGTAGCCGGCGAAACAGCCACGCCCGTCAAGGACGACAACCAACCGCATGGCCACAAGCCAAAAATCACAAGCCCCGAATACCCAATCGGCATAGGGGGCAGCCGTCACTGGCTGCGCCCCTGCCACACCACCCGGCATGCGGGTCCGCACCGGGCGGTTCGAGAGGTTGAGGTTAAGTGAGACGGGGCATGCCCAGTCGATCGAAGTAGGCAATGGTCAGCACCCGTTGCAGCGCACCATTACTGTTGCGCCACCAGCGACGGCTATTCGCCGCCACCCGTTTGGCAGTCTCAGGATCCGCGTCCAGGGCCCGCAGTGCCCGGTAGATAGTAGAGCCACGTCGCCACTGCTTGAGCTGTATCGCCCGCAGCCGATGACGTATCCATTGGTCCAACTCTCGCCAGATCTTGGGCGTTTGCGCCAACCGGAAGTAGGCCTTCCAGCCCAGAACGTAGGGCCGCAGCCGATCCACCACTGTCTGCAGACTGCGCCCGCCTGAGCGGCGGGTCAGTTTGCGGATGCGTTGCTTGAACGTCAGCAGCGGCTTGACTGCCACTTTGCGCTTGACCACACCCCCTGCGGCCACCCAGAAGCTGTAGCCGAGGAACTTGCGGCCAAGCGCGCTCGCCACCGCGCTCTTTGCCTCGTTGACCTTCAGGCGCAGATCGCCATACAGCCGCCGCAATAGCGCCATCACACGCTCGCCCGCCCGCCGACTGCGCACATACACGTTCGCATCATCGGCGTAGCGCACGAAGCAATGACCGCGACGCTCCAACGCCTTGTCCACCTCATCGAGCAGTGCGTTGGCCAGCAGCGGCGAGAGTACGCCGCTTACAACGTTGCATACTTTTCACTCCGTCGTCTGAATCATTCGAATTTTCGCTCTCAAAAGCCCCAGGCTGGGGGTCAATCCTGAACACAACGACGATTTCATCCTTGTGGATTTCGACGCGCTTGACCAGACCCAATACGATCCTGCG
>NZ_JBWKQZ010000046.1:0-44300 GCF_059419025.1 Cupriavidus sp. GW821-FHT07C08 | reverse complement strand
GAGCCATTTTTCCTGGACGAGACTTTCTTATCAGCCTGAACGCCTCAATTCACTCGGCTTGTTCAGCGTAGCCCTAATGTGAGACGAGGAAAAATCCTCCGGGGCCTGCGATGAAAGAGGAGCCCGACAAGCGCGAACTGGCAGCGGCGAAAATCTTCCTCCCCCTTGGCCAGGCGCCACTGACCCGCAAGCAAGCATTGCTTGCAGGACAGCTATTAGGCTTGCACCGTTTTTCGGTGTACCGGTTGCGTAGACGCTTTCTAGAAGACCCGGTGGCAGCGTCATTGCTCCTGTCTCCGCCTGGACCACGGCGAGGGCAATACATGTTATCGGAGCAGGTGGAGGCAATCGTTCAGGATGTCCTATCCGATTGGCTTCTGCGGCAGAAGCATCTAGCGCATCCCCTTCATGCCATTTGTCGAGAGGTCCGCATGCGGTGCACCGCTGCATGCGCCATACCACCTTCGCGCGCAACGATATCCCGCCGGTGGGCTGACCACGGTGACAAAGAATGCATGAAGCTTTCGGACGCAGCGCCGGGCCACTTTGCGGCACGGCATCCATTGGATATTGTGCAGATCGATCACACGCTTGCCGACATCATCCTGGTTGATGAGGCGTATCGCCACACGATTGGCAGACCGTCGCTTACTTTGGCAATCGACGTTGCCACACGATCGGTCGTGGCCCTGTATGTCGGTTTCGACCGCCCTAATGCGGCGACAGTCGCTCTACTTCTCACGCGGATGGTCCTGTCGAAGGCGCCCTGGTTGGCGAGCCGGGAGGTCGCCGTAGACTGGCCGATGCATGGCGTGCCGAAGGTATTGCATCTCGACAACGCTGCTGAGTTCAAAAGTAAAGCACTGCGAGCGGGTTGCAATCAGTACGGAATCGAACTGATGTATCGCCCGCCTGGCCGACCCTACTTCGGGGGCCACATAGAAAGACTGAACCGGACCATGATGGAGAAGGTGCACAGTCTGCCAGGCTCGACTGGATCGTCGACGAAAGGACGAAAAGCTCGCAAGCCAGAAGCGGAGGCCGCATTGACCCTCCGAGAGTTTGAGCAATGGTTGATGTATGAAATCGGACAGACCTACCATCACAGTGCCCATCGAGGGTTAAGCGGCGCGACACCATACTCCGCGTGGTCAGACGTTGTCTGAAGCATCGAAGTCGCGGCTTCTTCCCGACTCGGCTGCCGAAGAATTTCGCTTTCTTATTCAGTTCCTGCCAATGGCCAGTCGCACCATCCAGGCTGACGGCTTGATGCTGTTCTATCTGCATTATTGGCATCCGATCTTCGCCGCCTGGCGGGCGGCTAACCGTCGCGTCGTGGTGCGATACCATCCGGAGGACTTTTCGAAAGTCTTCGTCAGTGCCGATGGCAAGGAATACGTTGAGGCAAGCTTTGCCGACTTGCGGCGTGGCCGAATCTACCTGTGGGAGCAAAAGGCGGCACTGAAGCATCTCCGATCGCAGGGAGAATCCCACGTCACGGAGTCTGCGATATTCAACGCGATAGCCGCGCAACGCAGCATCATAGAGGGGGCAACAGCGAAGCGGCGATCTGCACACAGACGCGGAAGAGCAGGGGCGACTTCACCTTTCCCGGCGAGCGGGCAGTCCAGTCAGCAGACGAAATCCTCCGATGCGTCATCGCCCACGCCGGACGTCGACTACAGCAAGCCGGCTCCAACTTATCACGTAGAGCAACTGTGAACAGGCAATGGGTGCTTCCTTGACACACCTTCTGCCGGATGTCCGTTCTTTAGCAAAGAGCGACGACAATGTTCGCATTCTTGCCTTGGCCCGCGATCGATGGATCGACTATCCCCGCGCAACACAGGCGTTCGAGCTTCTGGACCGGTTGGTGAAGATCCCTCCACGGCAGCGTATGCCGTGCGTGCTGCTGTATGGCGACTCGAACATCGGGAAGACCCAGGTCATCGCGAAATTCGAACGGCGCCATCCTCCGGAATACGACGAAGAAGCGGGCGTGGAGCACCGGACGATTGTGTCTATGCAGATGCCACCGACGCCCGACCAGAGCCGCTTCTACACATCGCTCCTGTTTGAGCTTGGAGCGCCGTTCAACGCAGCAGCGAAGCTCAGCGTGCTCGAGAATCTGAGTCGCGAGGTGCTACGGGAAGTTTCACCGCGCATGCTGGTTGTCGATGAAGTTCATCACCTCTTGGCGGGAATGCGTTTTCCGCGCCAAACTGGACACCCATTCCACGGCAAACTGGACACTGATTCCACGGCAATCTGGACGGCCATTCCAGCGCAAACTGGACACTGATTCCGCCTCAAACTGGACAGTTTGAGGCGGCCAAGAAGGGCGTAGCAACGCGGGATAACCGTGGCACTCTGGCAGATTTTTCCGGGGTGTCAGTTGGCCAACAAGAGGTTATCCATGCGTAAAATCCAAGAAGTATTGCGGCTGTATTTCGGCCACAGCCGATCGAAGCGAGAAATCGCTCGCATCATTGGCGTCTCGCCGACCACCGTGTCCGATTACTTGGCACGTGCCAAGTTGGCGGGCCTGAGTTATCCGCTGCCGTCGGAGTTGGGCGAACCGTCCCTGGAACGGCTGCTGTTCCCGCCCAGCGAGCCGTCTTCGGTGCAGCGACCAGCGCCGGACTGGCTGCGCGTCCACAACGAACTGCGCGGCAAGGGCGTGACACTGGAATTGCTGTGGCAGGAGTACAAGGCCGGGCAGGAGGACGGCTTCCAGTACAGCGCCTTCTGCGACCACTACCGGCGCTGGCGCCAGCGGCTGTCGCTGTCGATGCGCCAGACCCACACGCCGGGAGAGAAGCTGTTCATCGACTACGCCGGCCAGACGGTGGCCGTGACGGACGGTGCTACTGGCGAGATCAAGCAGGCCCAGATCTTCGTTGCCGTTCTGGGCGCGTCGAACTACACCTACATCGAGGCGACCTGGTCCCAACAACTGCCCGACTGGATCGCCAGCCATGTGCGTGCCCTGAACTTCTTCGGCGGTTGCACCGAGTTGTGGGTGCCGGACAATCTGCGCAGCGGCGTGACCAAGGCGTCGCGCTACGAGCCGGACCTTAACCCGACCTATCAGGACCTTGCCAACCACTACGGCGTGGCTGTGCTGCCGGCCCGCGTACGCCGCCCCAAGGACAAATCGAAAGTGGAGAATGCGGTGTTGGTGATGTCGCGCTGGGTGCTGGCGCGCCTGCGCCATCAGCGCTTCTTCAGCCTTGGCGAACTGAACCGCGAGATGCGTGCCCTGCTGACCGCCCTGAACCAACGCCCGTTCAAGAAGCTGCCCGGCAGCCGCGCCAGCGCCTTCGCCGAAATGGATCAACCAGCCTTGCGCCCCTTGCCAGCACAGCCCTATGAGTACGCCGAGTGGAAGCTTGCCCGAGTCGGCGTTGACTACCACGTCGAGGTCGACGGTCACTACTACTCGGTTCCTTACCAACACGCACGCGAGCAGGTCGATGTGCGCGTCACCGGAGCGACGGTCGAGATCTTCCGACACGGCCAGCGGCTGGCCAGTCATGCCCACTGCGCCTTCAAGGGCCGGCACACGACGGTTGACATGCATATGCCGCGGACCCACCGCGAGGTCGCAGGCTGGAGCGCGGAGAAACTGACCAGCCGGGCTACTGCCATCGGCCCCCGCTGCACCACGCTGGTCGAACGCTTGTTGCACCAGCGGCGCCATCCGCAGCAGGCGTTCCGCAGTTGCCTGGGTGTGCTTCGGCTGGGACAGGAGTTCGGCAACGCGCGCCTCGAAGCGGCCTGCGCGCATGCACTCAAACTCAACGCCGTGAGTTGGAAGAGCCTGCAATCGATCCTCAAGAATAGCCTGGACTTGCAGACCCCGCCGGGCGCGCAACGCACGCTCGACCTGCCGGAGCACGAGAACCTGCGCGGCGCCCGCTACTACCAATCGAACTCCATCCTGCACTGAAGCGCGAACGAAAGGAAAATGATGCTGCACCATCCCACCTACGACAAGCTGAACAAGCTGCGCCTGTTCGGCATGGCGCGCGCCTTGCACGATCAGGGCAGCCTGGACCTTGATCACCTCGGCTTCGAAGAGCGCCTCGGCCTGCTGGTTGACCGCGAGGCAACCGAGCGTGATGGGCGGCAGTTGGCTTTGCGCCTAGTGCGCGCCAAGCTGAAGCCGAATACGGTTGCCGAAGACACCGACTACCGCCACGCACGAGGACTGGACAAGCCATTGTTCCAGCGCCTGCTGGCCGGGCAGTGGCTGTCTGAGAAGCAGAACGTGCTGCTGACCGGCCCGACGGGCGTGGGCAAGACTTGGCTCGCTTGCGCGCTGGCCCACCAAGCGTGCCGTCAGGGCTACAGTGCCTACTACGTGCGCTTGCCGCGCCTGCTCGACGAACTGAGCATCGGCCGAGCCGACGGCCGTTACACCAAATTGCTCAAGCAGTTGGCCAGAATTGACGCCTTGGTGATCGACGACTGGGGTCTGGCTGTCCTCGACGATGTGCACCGCCGCGATCTACTGGAGGTGCTCGACGACCGCCACGGCGCCCGTTCGACCATCGTCACCAGCCAATTGTTACGGGGTCGAGCTCGTAAGAGCTGTAATGCGATGAACAGCTTTATGCGGAGTCCGTCGGCGCGAACCCCGCTGCTGTCAGCGTCCAGCGGCTTTCCGTCTATGCATAATCGTGATGTCTTCGTTAGCCGTGTCGGCAAAACAGGAGGACATCATGTTTGCAAAGTACTTCGAATCTCAACAGAGAATAGATGAGCTTTCCGGGAATCCTGGAAGCTACCTGCTTGAGGGGTTCGCATCGGAGTTGTGGGAGGCCGGTTTTGCAGAAATCACTGCTCGCGGACATATTCGTGCAGCTGAACATCTGCTTCACTGGACTTACAAGAACAGAATCGCATGTACAGCTCTTTCTCCCGAGGCTATAGCACGCTTCGGTAACCACCTGAAGAGATGCACCTGTTCAAGATACGGTCATGCAGACCACAAGGGGTTGATGCATGGCGTAACCCTCTTTATGGATTACCTTCGGAAAGCCGGAGTCATGGAGCAATTCGATTCGGACACCGAGCCATTGGATCCGGATCTGTTGATTGAATTCTGCCGATGGATGCGTGAAAGGCGAGGAACGAAGAACTCGACACTGGCTACCTACAGCATCTCCATCCGGAATCTACTCAGAAACGCGGGCACTGATCCAGGGAACTTTACGGCGTCTTTGTTGCGGAAGTTTGTTCTCGACGAAAGCTCCAGGCAAGGGCTTGCAGCAACGAAGAGCTGTACGACGGCATTGCGTATGTTTCTTCGTTTCCTGATAGCCGAAGGCAAATGCAGGGCCGGTCTCGACGACTCTGTGCCCAAGGTGGCCAACTGGGGCTTGTCATCACTTCCTCGCTACATTCATGCAAACGACGTTGAGAAGGTTATCGCTTCTTGCGATCGCACTACACCGGTCGGTGTACGAGACTATGCAATAGTGCTGATGTTGGCCCGTATGGGGTTGCGGGCCGGAGATCTCGTTCGCGTGCGACTATGTGATATTGATTGGGAAGGCGCGTCGATTTCTATAACCGGAAAAAGCGGGCGTCCGACGACGTTCCCCTTAACCAGAGAAGTCGGTCGCGCGATCGTAGACTACTTGCAACGTGCACGACCACATAGCGGTGCCGGCGCGTTATTCGTCAGCTGCCGGGCTCCGTTCCACGAGTTTGCGAACCACTGTGCCGTTTCCGCCGTAGTTGAACGGGCAATGCGCCGGTCGGGTGTAGCGTGTCCGAGTAGAGGTGCTGCTCACGTGCTTCGCCATTCGGCGGCGACATCAATGTTGTGTGACGGCACCTCGCTGCAAGACATCGCTCTTGTTCTGGGACACCGGTCTACCGTCACAACGCAAATTTATGCCAAGGTCGATCTGCCTGAGTTGCAAAGGATCGCTCAGCCGTGGCCGGAGGTGCAATCATGCTAAGCGACCTCGTAGAGGCGTATATCGAGATGCGCCGCGCGTGCGGATTTGCCTTCAAGTCCGAAGGCACCTGTCTGCGGAGCTTCGCCGCATTCTCGGACGCAATGGCCAAGAACCATGTCTGCAACGAGACCGCTCTGGCGTGGGCTGCGCAGGCGAAATCGGTTCAGCAGCGTGCGCGCAGGCTGGGAAATGTCAGACGCTTCGCGCGCTATGCTCAGGCTGAGGATGCACGTCATGAAATTCCCGCGGCCGTGTTCGGGAGCGAAAAGGGTCCCAGACCGGTGCCGTATATCCTGTCTGAAGGCGACGTTCAAAAGCTTGTCCATGCCGCATTCATGCAAGGCTCTCATCCCTTGCGTCGGAGAACGTACGGTACCCTGTTTGCGCTATTGGCGTGCACAGGCCTTCGTTTATCGGAAGCCATCCGGCTTCTCTATGAGGACATCACGCCGGATGGACTGCTGATCAGACACACCAAATTCAGGAAAAGTCGCCTTATTCCAATCCACGAAACGTGCCGTTTAGCGCTGAACCGATACATCGAGCAACGGCGTTCATATGCTCCGTTCGATAGTCACGTCTTTGTTTCCTTGTGGAGGAAGCCATTAGGCGTAAAGGCAGTGGAAACAGCGTTTGACTCCGCCGCGAAGGCGGCTGGGTTGCCCTGTGCTCCAGCGCGACCACGGCCAACACCCCAGTCATTGAGACACTATATGCCCTTCCTGACTATATCGGGTAATGAGGGATTTGCCTCCGTGATCGTCCGATGCGCACTTGTTGTGGAGCCATCCCCCGTCACTACCCGACATAGTTTCATGGCCCTACAGTCCATTCAGGAAGCCGAGAAGTTCGTCTGCCGGCCGGTAGCGTCCTGGCTTGCCGTGAGCCAGAGATGTCTTCGCAAGAGCCTGGTCCTTCATCGCAAGTGTCGCTTCGAGATAGATCTGCGTGGTTTCCACCGATTCATGCCCGAGCCACAGTGCAATCACGGAACGATCAACGCCCGCCTGCAGAAGGTCCATGGCCATCGTATGCCTCAAACGGTGAACGGTGACCTGTTTCTGCTTCAACGATGGACAAATTTTTGACGCGGTCTCTCGATGCTTGTTTAGCAGATACTGCACGCCATGAACAGTGAGGCGTTCGCCCCTCGCGCTTGGAAACAGCACGTCGTCCTCACCGCGCTGGGGTTCCCGCAGCCAAGCTTTCAGTACGGCGAGCGTGGATCTGACGATGGGCGTACAACGCTCTTTCCTACCCTTGCCAATCACCCGCACGTGAGCACCGGTTCCGAGAACAAGGTCATCGCGTTTGAGTCCGGTCATCTCGGACAGGCGAAGGCCAGTTTGCACGGCGACCAGCAAAAAGGCGTGATCGCGTCGGCCGGCCCAGGTACGCTGGTCCGGTGCGGCAAGCAGGGCATCGACTTCCTGGCGAGTCAGGAATTGCACCAGGGTGCGGGTAAAGCGCTTGCTGGGGATAGCAAGCACCCGCTGGATCTGAGCGGAATGAGCCGGCGTCTCGAGCGCCGCGTAACGAAAGAAGGAATGAATTGCCGTGAGGCGAAGATTTCGACTGCGAACGCTCACGCCCTGACGCTGCTCCAGGTCATCGAGAAATGCAACGATCAAAGGGGCATCGATTTCCTCGAAATTCATGCGTGAAGGCTGCCGGTGCAGGCGTTGCTGCGCGAACTTCAGGAATTGACGAAAGGTGTCGCGATAGGAACTGATCGTGTGGGGACTCGCCTGGCGCTGCTGCATCAGGCGTTGCGTAAAAAAACGCTCCAGCAGCGGAGCGAGACTGGCGGTAGTAGTCATGGTTGAATCTCCCAGCGCTGTTCCAGCCGGCGCATCGCCTCGCGCATCAGCTCCGGCGAGGCGTTCAGATACCACTGCGTATCCGCGATGTGGACGTGACCGAGGTAAGCTGACAGGATGGGCAGGCGGCGCTCGGGGTCCTGTCCGGAACGGTACCAGCGTAAAAGCGTATTCGTCGCAAATACGTGCCTCATGTCATGCAGACGCGGGCCGTGACTGTCGGCTGCGCCACGCAGACCGATCTGCCGGGACAATGCATAGAAGTGTCGATGAATCTCTCCACTATCCAGACGATTGCCCTGGTTAGACACGAACAAGTAGGAGGACACGGGTCGCCCCGCCCAATGACGTTTGCGTCGTGCAATATAGTCCGCGAGCACTTTGCAGGTCGACGCATGCATTGGAACGAACCGGGACTTGCCAAGTTTGGCGCCGCGAATCGTCAATATTGCCGCCGTCAGATCGATGTCCTGAAGCTCAAGATTGCGCGCTTCGCCCAGACGCATGCCCGAAACGCTCAGCAAGCCAAACAGGCAGTAATAGGTCCATGGTTGCAGTTCGTCGCGCGCGTAGCGGCAGGGTATCTGAAGCGCAGCATGGAGTAGTCTGCGAATCTCATCGCTCGAGTATAGGTATGGTCGGGCCCGCTTCGGCGAAAACGGCAGCAGACCCGGTGCAGGAATCTGTGTGCGTGGGTCGGTCGCACTACGATGACGTGCAAACTCGCGCACGATACTGAGTCGTCGCGCCCAGTGCGCGGGTTGGACGTTGGAAGGTTGCTGGGCCCACATAAGAGCCAATGCCTGGGTGATGAAGGAAGCGCGGTGCCTCTCCATAAACGCGACGAAATCAGGCAATGCCTTGCCGGCATCTTTAAGCTTGAAGCCCAAGCTCCGCCTGAGGTCCAGATACTCCTGAACGGCCTGCCGCAGCGTGTTCATCGCACACCTCCCGGCCACGGTACGGCCAGGGTACGCAATGCCTTGATGTCGACCTTTGTGTAGATCTTCGTGGTCTGCGGATGATGATGTCCCAACAACTCACCAATCTCACTGAGTGACGCGCCGTGACTGAGCATCTGGCAGGCCAGTCCATGGCGAAACTGGTGCGCCCCCGTGGTTGGGGCGTCGATGCCGGCGCGCTGGAGCGAGTGCCGAACGATGGAGCCCACGCCACTCGCACCACGAAAGCCGATAACAGGCGCCTTTGCACGCAAAAACACACGGCGACTGGTGCTCTGCGGTCGCCCGTCTCGAAGGTATGCTGCAATCGCCTTTCCAACATCGGCGGGCAAAGGCAGCCCGTTACGCTGGCCACTCTTGCCGCGCACGCTTAAAACTCCTGTGTTCCAGTCAATATCGTCGAGCTCGAGAAATGCCACTTCCCCAGAACGCAGTCCCAGGCGCGCGAGCAGCAGGATGATGGCGTAATCACGACGACCAACGGCAGTCCGTCGATTGATACTGACCAGCAGTTGCTGTATCTGCTCTGGTGGAATCCCGCGAGGGATTGACTGCATCGACCAGTTGGCCACGACGGGAACAGCGGCGGCCAGATCGAGCGTCATGTCGCCCCGATAGCACGCGTAACGTAGGAAGGATCGCAGCGCTGTAGTCATGAGCTTCGCGCGCTTCAGATGCAGACGCAGTGCCTGACATTGCACAAAGTTCACGACATCGCCGGCACGCAAACGCGAAAGCCTGATGCGCCCGTCACCAAAGCAATCTTCGAGAAACTCCCTTATGAACGGCACGTAATTGACGATCGTTGCTTTGGACAGGGCGCGCGCCTCATGCAGATACTCAACGTAAGCCTGTGTACAGGACTCAATAGGGGTCAGCCGACGCGCAGGCATTCTCTGCGCCGAAATCAGCCTCTCACGATCGAGAAAATCAATGAGATGCCTGAGCGCAGCACGGTCTCCCGGACCCGGTCGCACGTGCCGCGCACGATAACGTAAGTATTGCGCACTGTGATCAGGACAGACGTTATGCAAGTCAATTCCGTTTCGGCCAAGCCAGCGGCTAAAACCTGCAACGAGCCTAACGTGGTACTTCAGTGACTGCGTACTGTATCCCTGCACAGCGATCGAGTTCGCAAAGGCGACGATATGGGACGCGAGCGGGCCTTCTGGTGCGTGTGCGAGAACGACACGGTCATGAATGGTGTATCTCATGATGGACTCCTTCCCGGATGCTCTGGGGCTGAAGGAAGGAGTCAAGACTATCTCTATCTCCGTGCATCCGTTTGCCCATGAAATAGGGCTATCTTTCGATTACAAGACATAGTCGGGAAGGACATATAGTGCCTTCTATATCGTCCACGATATAGAAGGCACACATTTGCAGTGAGGGCACTCGAGAACTGCCCGGACAGCCGGGACCGCATCACGAAACATATGGTGGCATTGTCCACATACCTCGGTCACGGTAACGTCACTCATACGTATTGGTATCTTGAAGCAACGCCTGAACTGTTGAGGGGTATCGCCGACCGCTGTGAATCATTCTTTACGGGAGAAATGTCATGACTCCAATTGCACCGCATATCACGGCATTCCTCCTGCAGCGTCTGCCGGTTGAACGCGGAGCCAGTGAAAATACCTGCGAATCCTATGCATATGCCTTTAAATTGCTTCTGGAGTTTGCCAGTCGACATCTCAAAACTCAACCGTCCCAGTTGTATCTCGAGCAGATCGATGCACCGATGATTCTCTCCTTTCTCGATCACCTCGAGACTACACGCCATAACGGCGCAAATTCACGGAACACGCGGCTGGCTGCAATCAAATCGTTTATGCGCTTCGTAGAGTATCGGGTACCTTCTTCCCTGGAGCAGGTTCGCCGGGTATTGGCACTACCGATGAAGCGGACGGAAAGCCGTCTGGTGAGTCACCTGACCCAGCAGGAAATGCAAGCGATATTGGATGCCCCGGTGCCGTCTGACTGGTTTGGAATTCGAGACCGCGCCATGCTCCACCTTTGTTTCGCCGGTGCATTGCGCGCATCAGAACTCGTCGGATTGTGCATTGGTGATTTGACCATGCAGCCGTATGCCAGTGTGGTCGTTCACGGCAAGGGGCGAAGGCAGCGATGCTTGCCTTTGTGGAAGGAAACAGCTTTGGCATTAAAAGCGTGGTTAGCTGTAAGAGGCACCGTTGCCACCCCGGAAGTGTTCATCAATGCCCGCGGAGAGGCCATGACACGTTCTGGCTTCCAATATATATTGCGAAAGCACACCAGGGTCGCGTCGACACATTGTCCATCCATCTTGCGAAAACGTGTATCTCCGCATGTGCTGAGGCATACCTGTGCGCTCACGGTCTTGCAAGCGACCAAAGACTTGCGCAAGGTCTCTCTATGGCTTGGTCATGCGAGCATGCAAACCACTGAAATGTACACTCGCATCGACCCTTCCGTGAAACTGGAGGCGCTCGAATCTGTCGTGGCGCCGAAGCTGCGTTCCGGTCGCTTCAAAGCCACGGACAAGTTGATTGCGTCGTTGAACCCTGCCCATATTATGCATAGACGGAAAGCCGCTGGACGCTGACAGCAGCGGGGTTCGCGCCGACGGACTCCGCATAAAGCTGTTCATCGCATTACAATTGCCGATCGATCACTGGCACGCCGCCATCGGCGATGCCACATTGGCCGACGCGATCCTCGACCGGCTCGTCCATAACGCGCATCAGCTCACGTTGAAAGGTGATTCCATGCGAAAAATGCGCGCCCGTTTGACAGCGCAGACTGACCAGGAGTAAAAACCGAACTTCGACCCCGCGTCGCTGCGCCCGTAGTGTCCAGTTTGGCCTGGAACGCGTGTCCAGTTTGCGTTGGAACAGGTGCCCAGTTTGCGGCGGAGCGGGTGTCCAGGTTCGGCGGAATACGCAGGGAAGTTATCGCGAGCAGCGCGCCTCACTAAACCTGCTCAAATTTCTCGCCAACGATCTCAAGATGACGATTGTCCTTGTGGGAACGCACGATGCTGAGTTTGCACTTCAGACCGATTCGCAAATGAGCAGTCGCTTTGCGCGCTTCGAGATGCCTCGATGGCAGGAGTCGGAAGGCTTCCGAGGCCTCCTGGCGGCATTCGAGCGCATTCTTCCTTTGCGACGGCCATCAAATCTGTCGAGGCGAGAAGTTGTCTCGGCGGTTCTGGCGGCGAGCGGAGGTTTGACCGGTGAGGTCTCGCGGCTTTTGAATTCTGCCACCGAGCTTGCGATCCGCGATGGAAGGGAAATGATTGATGTCTCCCACATTGAACACGCCCGGCGCTGCGTGCTCTAACCGGCCGAGGCCGTGGCCAGTTGCACCGCGTCCCTTTGATGGGGAGGCATTTGGAGGCTGGCTTGGACGACTCGCTGCAAAGTACTCCATGACGGTCGAGCAGCTTTGGACGCACGCCGATCTCGGTCCGATGCCAACCCTGACGCAATGGAAATGGCTACTGTTTCCGCCAGTGCCGATCGAGACCTTGGAACGTTTCTCACAGCTAACCCACGTGAGCGTGGATCGCCTGAGAGCTATGCAGACCCCAATCGGTTGGATCTACGAAAGACGTCGCTTACGGATATTGCTATCCCTGTTTGATCCTGGATCGCACCGATGTATGTTCGCCATTCTGGAAACTCGAGTGGCTGGATCCGACCTTTTCAATGTGCGTGCAACATCCCGGCAAGCTCGAAACGACTTGCTACTGGAATCTCTATTACCTTGGCAATTTTAATCAGCTGCTTCGAAGAGCGTACGCAACGCCCCACCGGGACCTTGTTTCGCATTGAAAAGCTACAGTCGCATGGATGCTGAGCGTAATAAGCAACGGTCGCATGAATGTTGAGCGTGGGTCGCACGAATGACGATCTTCAACATTGGCTCCCCTGGAAAGGCGCTTCTAAAAAAACGCAATTAATCGACAAGAGCCAAAACACCACAGCCTGTGAAACTAGTCCATTGCGTCATTGAAAAAGCACCCCGTCCGTGGTTAGATCCGGTACATGGGAAATATGAATCTGACCGAGCTCGAGCGTGAACAACTGCTGGCGGCGACACGCAGCCGAACCATTCGAGCGGTCGACGCGCGTCGGGCCAAGCTGATCCTGACGCTTGAAGACGGCGAGTCCCGCGACGCAATCATTGAGCGGCGGGGTTGCGATTCGCGTTTCATCTCGCGTTGGTCGGGCCGGTTTCTGGCCGAGCGCCTGGCAGGCTTGTACGCGCGCCACCAGGACGAGCGCTGCTGCAGCCGCCGGAAAAGCTCGAGGCGCGTGTGCTGGGCTACACGCTCAAGCGCAAGCCCGCGGACGGGGCGACGCATTGGAGCAGCTACAAGCTTGCCGCGGAACCGGGGGGCGTATCCGTCTCGACCGTGCAGCGCATCTGGCGCAAACATGGCGTGCGCCCGCACAGGTTGGAGCGGCACATGATCCCCAATGATCCCAACTTCGAGACCAAGGCCGCAGACGTGATCGGGCTGTACCTGACTCGCCGGCGCATGCGGGAACGAGGGACTTCGTTGTGGAACGACCGGGCTCCGTGCTGTAACGGTCAAGAGGCAAGAGCCTTCCGTCCTGATTTCCGGCAGTTTGCCGCTGACGATGTCCGCAATGAGCTTTCCTGACGAAGCCGTTTGGAGGCGCGACCGGAAGCTGTATGGCCAACGAGCACTCGTCGCGCCAGTCAGGGTGGAGGCGCAACTAGGCTTTTCGGGCCTAGCATCGCCTCCTAAGGGTTAGCTGTTGCTCGGGAACGCGAATTGCGCCTTCTCGTTGCTCTCGCGCTTCGGCCAGCGCTGGGTGATCGCCTTGCGACGGGTGTAGAAGCGCACGCCGTCCGGGCCGTAAGCATGCAAGTCGCCGAACAGGGAGCGCTTCCAGCCACCGAAGCTGTGGTAGGCGACGGGTACCGGTAGCGGAACATTGACGCCAACCATGCCGACTTCGATTTCGTCACAGAAGATGCGGGCAGCTTCGCCATCCCGCGTGAAGATGCACGTCCCATTGCCATACTCGTGAGCGTTGATCAGCTGCATTGCGTCCTGGAGGCTCTTGACGCGCACGATGCACAGTACCGGACCGAAAATCTCATCCTTATAGATGCTCATTTCGGTGCTGACGTTGTCGAACAGCGTACCGCCGACAAAGTAGCCGTTTTCATGTCCAGGTACTTTGAGGCCTCGACCATCGACCAGCAGCTTGGCGCCCGCGGCTTCACCCGCCGCGATGTATCCGGTTACTCGGTCGAGCGCGGCAGCCGTAACCAGAGGACCCATATCCAGGCCACACGAGGTACCCGGGCCAATCTTGAGTGCCTGGATTTGCGGAACAATCTTCTGGATTAGCGCATCGGCAATCTCGTCCCCGATACAAACGGCAACCGAGATGGCCATGCATCGCTCGCCGCAGGAGCCGTATGCCGCTCCCATCAGTGCGTTGACGGCACTGTCCAGGTCAGCGTCCGGCATGAAGACGGCATGGTTCTTTGCGCCGCCAAGCGCCTGGACCCGCTTGCCACGCTTCGTGCCTTCGGCATAGATGTACTCCGCAATGGGCGTGGATCCGACAAAGCTCAGAGCCTTGACGTCGGGATGCTCAATCAGCGCATCGACGGCTTCCTTGTCGCCGTTGACGACATTGAGGACGCCTTTGGGCAGGCCCGCTTTGTGGAAGAGCTCAGCAATCATAAGCGTCGAGCTGGGGTCACGCTCGGACGGCTTGAGGACAAAGGTGTTTCCGCAAGCGATGGCGAGCGGGTACATCCACAGCGGTACCATCGCCGGAAAGTTGAACGGGGTGATGCCGGCAACCACGCCCAGCGGTTGGAAGTCACTCCAGGCGTCGATGTTGGGGCCTACGTTGCGGTTGTATTCGCCCTTGAGCAGTTCGGGAGCTCCGCACGCGTATTCCACGTTCTCGATGCCGCGCTTGAGTTCACCGGCAGCGTCTTCGATAGTCTTCCCGTGTTCCTGGCTGATCAGCTCCACGATGGCCTTCTCGTTCTCTTCGAGCAATTGCTTGAAGCGGAACAGCACCTGTGCCCGCTTCGCCGGGGGGGTATTGCGCCACGCCGGGAACGCTGCCTTGGCGGTCAGGATAGCGTGTTTCAAGGTAGCGGAATCCGCCAGGACAATCTGGCGGGATATCTCACCGGTGGAAGGGTTGTAGACCGACGAGGGGCGGCCTTCGCCCACGACACGCTCGCCATTAATGAAATGCGGGATGGTGTTCATACTGAATCCGGAACGATGGTAGTTGCTGAAAAGGCTGGTGCCAAAATTGCCTCAGGCAAGGGTTTCGATGACAGAACCGACGGCATCAAACATGGTGTCGAGCTCGCTGGTCGCGGTATTGAACGCCGGACCAAACTGGAGCGTGTCGCCGCCAAAGCGGACGTAGAACCCTTTCCTCCACAGCGCGAGACCGGCCTCAAATGGGCGGATAGTCGCGTCACCGTCACGCGGGGCAAGCTGGATCGCGCCGGCCAGGCCGCAGTTGCGAATGTCGACGACGTGCTTCGCACCGCGGATGCCGTGAATTGCCTGCTCGAAATGGGGAGCCAGGTCGGCAGCCTTCTGAATCAGGTTCTCACGCTTGAGCAAGTCCAGCGTAGCCATGCCGGCAGCGCAAGCAACGGGGTGGGCTGAATACGTGTAACCGTGTGCGAACTCGACGGCATGCTGCGGCGCCGTCTGGTTCATGAACGTCTCGTAGATTTCGCTGGAAGCGATAACCGCGCCCATGGGGATTGCGCCGTTGGTGAGCTGCTTGGCGACATTCATGAGGTCGGGGGTCACGCCGAAGAACTCCGCGCCGGTGGCCTCACCCATGCGGCCGAAGCCGGTGATGACCTCATCGAAAATCAGCAGGATGCCGTGCTGGTCGCAAATTTCGCGCAGACGCTGGAGGTAGCCCTTGGGAGGGACAATGACGCCGGCCGAACCCGACATCGGCTCCACAATGACGGCCGCGATGTTCGATGCGTCGTGCAGTTCGATGAGTTTGAGCAGCTCGTTAGCGAGCTCGACGCCGCCGGTCTCGGCCTGGCCCTTGGTGAACGCGCAATCCGCCTGCAGCGTGTGCGGCAAGTGGTCCACGTCCATCAATTGGCCAAAGGTCTTCCTATTGCCACCGATGCCGCCCAGGCTTGTGCCTGCGACGTTCACGCCGTGATAGCCGCGGGCGCGACCAATGAGCTTGGTCTTTGCAGGTTGGCCCTTGAGCCGCCAGTATGCGCGAGCCATCTTCACGGCCGTATCGGCGCATTCCGAGCCAGAGTTGGTGTAGAAGACGTGCTTCAGATTGCCAGGCATCATGTCCACGATGCGCTCGGCGAGCGTGAACGACAGCGGGTGGCCGAACTGGAATGCTGGCGAGTAGTCCAGCGTGCCCAGCTGGCTAGCAACGGCCTCCTGAATTTCTTTCCGGCTATGACCAGCACCACATGTCCACAGACCCGACAGCCCGTCGAAGACCTTGCGACCATCGGCGTCGATGAGAAACCGTCCCTCAGCAGCAACGATTAGACGCGGGTCCTGAAGAAAGCTGCGGTTCGCGCTGAACGGCATCCAGTGAGCGCTGAGGTTCAGCGCATTCTTGTTCTTGAGGGCGTGGGCGGTCGAGGGGTTCACGAAGGCTTCCTTTGATGAGGGTCTACGTGCATGAGTGTGGCCTCTCCATTGAGTGAGTAAAATACAATTCTTCTTACGATTACTTATTGTATTGCTCACCTATGAGGAAGCTTCCGCTATCCCAGGTCACGGATTTCGACCTTAGGCTGCTCCGGGTCTTTCGGACGGTTGCAGAAGTAGGTAGCTTCGCCGCTGCGGAAAGTACGTTAGGAATCACACGGTCGGCGATTAGCCTCCACATGAGTGACCTTGAGAAGCGACTGGGTGTCCGGCTGTGCCAGCGGGGGCGGGCGGGATTCGCCTTGACCGACGAGGGGCGCGAAGTTCTGAGAGCAGGGGAGGCGGTACTCGCTGCAATTGAGGGCTTCCGGACTGAAGTGAATCAGCTCCACCAGAACTTGAGGGGCGAACTCAATATCGGGCTCATGAACAACCTCGTGACCCAGCCCAAGATGCGCATTACCGATGCGTTGAGGTCAATACGACGCCAGAGCGGCGGGGTGCGCATCAATATCAGCATGAGCACGCCTGGGGAAATTGAGCGTGGCTTGCTGGATGGCCGCTTGCATGTCGGTGCCTTGCCGCTCATCACGACCCTGACCGCGTTGGAATACAGCCCCCTTTATGAAGAGCGATCGTCTCTCTACTGTGGTCGGGGACACCGATTGTTTGCATCAGCAGGGAGCGTGACCATGGCCGACCTGAGAGATACGCCCGCGGTGGCTCCAAGCTATCGGATGAGCGCTGAAGCTATGCAATTGCACCAAGACCTCGCCTGCACTGCGACGGGGACGGACCGAGAGGGCATAGCATTCTTGATTCTCACAGGCGAATACATCGGCTTCTTGCCAGACCATTTCGCTGCCACGTGGGTTGAGAAGGGGATGCTTGCGACCCTGGCACCGGGGGAAATGCAGTTCGTCGTGACGCTAGGAGTTGCCACGCGAAAGGCGAGAAGGAGGAACCTCATTGTGGATCGGTTCCTCGAAGTGCTCCTTCAAAACGCCTGACACAAATTTCTAGCTCCGCCCAGCAGCCAGCTTCGTACCGCGGGCAGGCCATTTCGACGCAGCGTTTCGTTGTAAAGGACTTGTCGTCGAATCTTCGCTGCGATAATGGGTTCTGTCCTACTATTCGCGCTTCCCCGAGCCATTCGTGGATTGGATGTCCATCGAACAATGGTGTTGGCCCATCGCACGGTGGCGCCGAGTTGCATTGCTTCCGCAATGCTGGCCGTGTAGGGCGCCGGGAGGCGCATGCCGATGCGGAATATCCCTCCCAGGGCTGCCCAGGTTGCGTTGCCGAGAATCCGTTACAGCGTTGCCTGCTAGCCGGTTTAACTGGCCTCGCAAGCTCCATGTCCGGATCAATTTACATCTGCAGGCATAAGTACTTCATCTCGAGGTATTCCTCGATCCCGTGACGCGAGCCCTCACGGCCAAGGCCCGATTGCTTGATGCCGCCGAACGGAGCCACCTCATTTGAGATCAGGCCCGTGTTCAGGCCCACCATGCCATATTCCAGCGCTTCGGCCGTGCGCCATGCGCGGGCGATATCGCGGGTGTAGAGATAGGCCGCAAGACCGTACTCAGTGGCATTGGCGGCGGCCACGGCGTCTTCATCACGCTTGAAGCGGAACAGCGGCGCCACGGGGCCGAAAATCTCTTCGCGCGCCACGCGCATCTCGGCCGTAGCGTCGGCGATCACTGTCGGCGCAAAATAGGTGCCGCCTAGTTGATGCTTGCGGCCGCCGGTGAGCACACGGCCGCCATTCGATATGGCGTCATCCACTAGCGATGCCACTTTTTCGATGGCAGCGTCCTCGATCAGCGGGCCAATCACTACGCCATCCTCCAGGCCATTGCCCACGTGCAGTTGGCTCGCCCGTTCGGCAAACTTTGTCGCGAAAGCGTCGTAGATGCCATTCTGGATATAGAAGCGGTTAGCGCAGACACAGGTCTGGCCGCCATTGCGGTACTTGGCCGCGATGGCGCCTTCCACTGCGGCGTCTACATCTGCATCGTCAAACACAACGAATGGAGCGTTGCCGCCCAATTCCAGAGACAGACGCTTCACCGTAGCCGCCGACTGGGCCATCAGGATTCGACCCACTTCCGTCGAGCCTGTAAACGAAAGCTTGCGCACAATCGGACTACCGGTCAGCACCGCGCCGATCGTCTTCGCATCGCCAGTCACCACCTGGAGCACCCCGGCTGGCACGCCCGCCCGATGTGCCAATTCGGCAAGTGCGAATGCGGACAGCGGGGTGAGCTCGGCTGGCTTGATGACGATGGAGCAACCAGCAGCTAGCGCCGGGGCCACCTTGCGCGTGATCATTGCCGCCGGAAAGTTCCACGGCGTGATCGCGGCGCAGACACCCACCGGTTGGCGCAAGGTTACCAGCCGCTGATCGGAGGCGGGACTCGCCAGCACCTCGCCATCCACGCGCTTGGCTTCCTCTGCAAACCATTCAATGAAGCTGGCCGCGTAAGTGATCTCCCCCTTAGCTTCGCCAAGCGGCTTGCCCTGCTCACGCGTCATCAGATAGGCAAGGTCATCGGTGTTGGCGATCACGAGGTCGAACCAACGGCGCAAGACGATCGCGCGTTCCTTGCCGGTTTTCTGTGCCCAGCCCTTTTGGGCCATTTCAGCGGCGGCAATCGCACGCTCCGTTTCGGCGGCTCGCAAGTCTGGCACCTTTGCGATGATCTCGCCTGTGGCCGGGTCGGTCACGTCAAACGAAGCGCCAGAATCGGCTCCCACCCAATGGCCATCGACATAGGCCAGTTGCTTAAACAGCGAAGGATCTTTTAGGTGCATGATGAACTATTTTAAAATGGGAAAACGCTTGTCAGGCTCAATAGAATGAACTAAAGCGCCGGGCGCGTAGCGTCATATGGCAGACCGAACGAAGAGATTTAATTTTACCCGACCGCCAGCGCCGTGTTTACGTGTCGGCGAATGACGACGGTGTGGCTTGCGGTCATCGATGTTTAATGCGGAAAATTTGGATGAATAGATAACCGCGATTATCAGTGTAAAGCTGCCTATGTTATTCGTCTTATGGCTAAAATATCGGTCTGACGATAGTTTTCCCGCCGATAACCAACGAAGGGTACGCAAGAGTCAGTGAACAAGTATGCCGGCGGAAGCGGGCGTGACGCCCATTTTCTCGAAAGTCATTCCTCGCCACTGAAGGCGAACAGCCACAACCGCGGCATTATCCGGCCACGTTAAATCAACACGTAGACTTTGCGTAGCGTCTCTTGGATTGCCCAGATTCCGCAAGTGTTGGGTGGAAAGAAGAGTGTGTCACCGCTTTTGAAAGCAAACACTGTCCCGTCATGCGAAGTAAATTCGCCACTTCCACAAAGAATATGCATCACTTCACCAGCGGCGACCTGGCGTTCGAAGCGACCACGGCTGCATTCCCAAATGCCGGTTTTGCAGTCTAGGCGCTCAGGAACGTTGACCTCTAAAGCCGAAATGTGGCAGGCCGGTTCGCTCAATGGGACCGGAACTTGGCCCTTGACGAGTAAATCGCTCGTGGTCGACGATGAATGAATGATTTGGATGCTCATGATACTCAGATAGGCGTAGATGTGAGAGGCTATGGTTCAAGACAGCTTGTCTAACAGGCTGTACCACGCAACCCCTGCAGCGATATAGAAACGCTGAAGCCTGTGGAAGGGGATGGGTGCAAGCGGCGAAACAGGGTAGGGGAACTTCTCCCCACTTCTCATCAGGTCGGTCGCCAGGTGCTTGCCAAAGCTGGTACAGAGCGCGATTCCGCGCCCATTGCAACCCACCGCTATCGTGATTCCAGGCGCTGGCTTGTGAATATGCGGCATAAAGTCCCGGGTCACCGCGATGCGTCCGGCCCAACGGTATTCGAATTCCAAAGGTCCAAGCTGCGGGAATAACAATGATAGCGAGCGCTCCAGATGTGCGAAGTCCTTAGGTTGCTTAGGATCCGAAAAAAAGCCCCGCCCTCCCATCAGGAGGCGACCGGTATGATCCTTGCGAAAGTAAAGCAGCAGTCGCTGCGATGTTGAAGCTGTTTCTCCGCGCTGGAGAATAGCCTTCGCGTTGTGCCCGCGAAGGGGCCGTGTGGCGACAATAAAGCTGTTCGCGCTAAGCAGCGTTTGCTTTAGTCCTTGCCAAAGTGCATCTGTGTACCCGTTTGTCGCGATGACAACTTCCTCTGCGGTCACGACTGCGCCGGTAGATAGGGTAGCCTTCCACTTGACACCTTCCCGCGCCAACCCTGTCACACAGCTGCCGCCGTGAATCCTGGCACCGGCGTGAATCGCGGCATCGGCAAGTCCACGGGCATATGCCAATGGCTGGACTGCCCCGGCCCTGCCGTCCAACCACCCACCCGCAAACTGTCGTGTCCCTACATATCGTTCCACCTCATTACGATCAAGCATTTCAACTGGTACGCCGTGGCGCTGCCAGAGCCGCGCGCGCGAATGCAATGCCGGCACCGACTTAGGAGAGTACGCCAGCTGCAACCAGCCTGCGCGCACTGGATGGCAATCGATCTTGTATCGCTCAACAAGCTCGAACACCAGATCCGCGGATCCGGACACCGCGTTAATCAAGGCTTCGGCGCGCTCGCCCCCAAGCATCCTCTCGAGTTCGTCCGGATCATGCTTTAGTGATGGATTGACTTGGCCGCCGTTGCGCCCGGAGGCGCCCCAACCTGGTTCATGAGTGTCGACTACGCAGACATTGCTGCCACGCTCGGCGAGATGCAATGCCGTCGATAGCCCAGTGTAGCCGGCGCCAATCACCAGCACGTCCACAGTCTTCGAGTCCAGCAAAGGAGGAACATTGGGTGCCACCGGTGCCGTTGACGCCCAGAGGGAAGGCGGAAGGGACGATGGCGCTGGCACATCAGTTGTATAGGTTGTGGCTATCATGGCGCGACGCCTCCGGCCAGGATGACTGGCGATTCAAAAGCATGATGCGGGTTCAATAGATCGGCCTAGCCAGGAGCGTTGGGCGCTTTATCCCGCTTGCTCCTGGCGACCACTTGTTTGATCGACGCTACCGTTCCGTGGCCATTAGGCTGGCCCACGCTCTGTCGACCGGAGTCTTCCGTTAATGCGAGGTCGGCCAGTCAGGCGCCAGAGTGACGCTACGGCCCCCGCGATGCCGTTGCGGAAGAACAATACTGTGACGATAAACAGTATTCCTGTTACGACGGTAACGCTTTCACCGAGTTTGAGGAATGCATCGATGTTGGTCAGCGAAGCCAGGACGTGGCCAATATCGCCTAGCTTGGTTTCTAGCGCTACGATGATCAATGCACCGAGCATGGGTCCCCAGCGTGTACCTAACCCCCCGACCAAGGTCATCAAGATCACGGTGCCGGACATAGACCAGTGGACATCGGACAGTGTTTCAAAGCCGAGTACGAGCACCTTGAGAGAGCCGGCCAATCCGGCGACCGCAGCGGAGATCACGAACGCCACGAGCTTGAAGCGCTCCACGTTATACCCGAGCGACACTGCACGTGATTCGTTTTCCTTGATGGCATGCAGCACGGCGCCGAACGGAGAGGAGACGACGCGCCAGAGAAGCAGGAACGCTGCGGTGGCGATCGTCAACACCACGTAATAGAGCACGAAGTCATTGTCTAGCGGTAACACGCCAAGCAGCTTCCCACGAGGCACACCTTGCAGCCCATCTTCGCCACCCGTGAACGGTGCCTGGAGCATGACGAAGTAAAGCATCTGCGCAAGTGCCAGGGTGATCATTGAAAAATAGATGCCTTGGCGCCGGATTGCCAGGATTCCCATGGCGCCCCCTAACAACGCACCTGTCAGTGCTCCGACAATGAGGCCGAATTCTGGGGTGATACTCCAATGCTTTAGCGCATGCGCCGCAATGTATCCGGCCCCGCCAAACATTGCAGCATGCCCGAAGGAAAGAAGTCCTCCGTAACCGATCAAAAGGTTGAACGCGCATGCGAACAGGGCGAAGCATATAACTTTGAGTACAAACAGAGGATAGGCGCCTGCGTACGGCGCTAACAGCAGGAATGCCAGGACAAGCAGTGGCAACGGGTTCTTTCGCACGTCAGATCTCCTACTTCTCTTTGCCAAGCAAGCCAGCAGGCCGCACCAAAAGCACGATGACCATAATGGCGAAGACAACGGTGGATGAGGCTTCTGGATAAACGACCTTGGCAAGCCCCTCAATCACGCCTAGGCCAAGACCCGTTGCGACTGCGCCGAGGATCGAGCCCATGCCGCCGATCACGACGACGGCGAAGACGACGATGATCAGGTTCTGACCCATCAGCGGAGAGACCTGGATCACAGGCGCAGCGAGCACGCCGGCAAACGCGGCAAGCGCAACGCCAAATCCGTACGTCAGGGTGATCATCAATGGAACATTGATCCCAAAGGATTCGACAATCTTGGCGTTCTCCGTGCCGGCGCGCAGGTACGCACCCAAACGGGTTTTCTCGATTAGGTACCAGGTCGCGAAGCAGATGCCAAGGGATGCGGCGACGACCCACGCCCGGTAGTTCGGCAGCATCATGAAGCCCACGTCTGTGGCGCCGCTGAGCGATTCCGGTGTGGGGTACGGCAACCCGGAGACGCCGTATGCCGAGCGTAGAAGCCCTTCAATGACGAGCGTGATGCCGAGTGTGAGCAGAAGTCCATAGAGGTGATCGAGCTTGTAGATCCAGCGCAGCATGATCTTCTCGATCAAGATGCCGATCACGGCGACGGCCACCGGAGACAGCAGCAGCATTGTCCAGTAGCCAAGTCCCAGGTATTCCAAGCCCATCCAGGCTAGCACTGCGCCCAGCATGAACAACGCTCCGTGAGCAAAGTTGATGACGTTCAGCAAGCCGAAGATTACGGCTAGCCCCAGGCTCAACATCGCGTAGAACGCGCCATTGACGAGCCCCAGCAGCAGTTGCGACAGCAGCGCGGGTAAGGGGATTTCAAACAGGTTCATGGTTGCTCCTCATACGCCCAGCAGTTCATGCAGCACCGGCATCTTTGCCTGCAGTTCGCTGGCATCGAAGCGTTCGACGATGCTGCCGTGCTCCATCACATAGAAGCGGTCGGCCAGCGGCGCGGCGAAGCGGAAGTTCTGCTCCACCATCACCACCGTGTATCCCTTCTCCTTGAGCATCCGGATCATGCGCGCCAGCGCCTGCACGATCACCGGTGCCAGCCCTTCCGAGATCTCGTCGAGCAGCAGCAGGTTCGCGCCGGTGCGCAGGATGCGCGCCACCGCCAGCATCTGCTGCTCGCCGCCCGACAGGCGCGTGCCCTGGCTCTGGCGGCGCTCCTTCAGGTTGGGGAACATGTCGTAGATCTCGGCCTCGCTCATGCCGGAGTCCGTACCCTTGAGCTGCGGCGGCAGCAGCAGGTTCTCCTCGCATGACAGGCTGGAGAAGATCGCGCGTTCTTCGGGACAATAGCCGATGCCGTAGTGCGCGATCTTGTGCGTGGGCAGGCCGATGGTCTCGTTGCCGTTGACCTTGATCGAGCCCTTGCGTGCGCCGGTCAGGCCCATGATCGCGCGCAGCGTGGTGGTGCGCCCGGCGCCGTTGCGGCCCAGCAGCGTGACCACCTCGCCGCGGTTCACGGTGAGGTCGATGCCGTGCAGGATGTGCGATTCGCCGTACCAGGCCTGCAGGCCCTTGATTTCGAGGGCGGGAGTGTTGTTCGTGCTCATGGTTCGTTCCCCCGGCTCAGTGCGAGCCCTGCAGTTCAGCGTCTGCGGTGCCCATGTAGGCTTCCATCACGCGCGGGTCCTTCGACACCTCGGCGTAAGGCCCCTCGGCCAGGATCGCGCCACGCTGCAGCACTGTGATCTTGTCGGCGATCGACGAGACCACGCTCATGTTGTGCTCGACCATCAGGATGGTGCGGCCGGCGGAGACCTTCTTGATCAGCTGCGTGACACGGTCCACGTCCTCGTGGCCCATGCCCTGGGTGGGCTCGTCGAGCAGCATCAGCTCGGGTTCCATCGCCAGCGTGGTGGCGATCTCCAGCGCGCGCTTGCGCCCATACGGCAGGTTCACCGTCAGCGTCTGCGCGAACTCGGTCAGGCCGACCTGCTCGAGCAGCTCCATGGCGCGCCCGTTGAGCACGTCCAGCGAGCGCTCGCTGCGCCAGAACTGGTACGCCGTGCCCAGTTGCCGCTGCAGCCCGATGCGTACGTTCTCCATCACCGTCAGGTGGGGGAACACCGCTGAGATCTGGAACGAGCGGATGACGCCACGGCGCGCGATCTGCGCAGGCTTCTCGCGGGTGATGTCGATGCCGTTGAATAAGATGGTGCCGGTGGTCGGCTCCAAAAACTTGGTGAGCAGGTTGAAGCAAGTGGTCTTGCCTGCGCCGTTGGGTCCGATCAATGCATGGATCGAGCCGCGCCGGACTTGCAGGTTGACGTCTCTGACTGCGTCAAAACCTTTGAAGGATTTGCTCAATGAGCGGGTCTGCAGAATCAGGTCTTCGTGGGGCATGCCGTTTTAAGTGAAAGGCGTCGTTCGCGTCAACGGGGGCAACGCGTGGCGTATCTGGAAGCCCGTGGCGGCCATTGCATCGGCCACCACGGCCGCCAACTTCCCCGCGCAACGGGGACGTCAAGTCGTGCTACAGGGAGGCGCGGATGCTGTGGCTACTTCGCCTGCGTCTTGAAAACGCGACATTGGCTTTCGGTGACCGGCAGAAAGACGTCGTCACCCGGCAAGGTCTTCTCCAGGGCGTAGAGATCCCAGGGACCCTTCGATTCCTGCGGCGACTTGACCCGGAAGTAGTAGTAGTCGTGGACCATGCGACCGTCCGGTCGCAACTTGGGATTGCGTACAACGTCGTCCTGGATCGGCAGTTCGTGCATCTTGCGAACCACCGTACGCGCATCGTCGGACTTGGTTGCCGCCACCGCTTTCAAATAGTGATAAACGGATGAATACACGCCGGCGTGCGTGAGGGAGGGCGGTCCCTTCTTGTAGATGTCCATGAATCGCTTGCTGAATCGCCGGGTGCCTTCATCGATATCCCAATAGAAGCTCTCGGGAAAGCGCAGGCCCTTTGCCTGTGCCAGACCAATCCCCTTGATTTCATACACGGTTGGAAAGAACGCAGCCTGCAGCTTCTTCGCACCGAGCTGGAACTCGCTGGCTGTCTTGATCGCGTTTGCGGAGTCGGCGCCCGAGTTCGCAAACGCCACGACATCGGCTTTCGACTGCTGCGCAGCGATGATCTGCGAGGACATATCGCTGCTGTTTAGTGGATGCTTCGATTCGCCTACGGTATAGGCACCGATTGCCTCGAGTTGCTTTCGCGCCTCGGCAACGGCTGCATTGCCGTACGCATAGTCGACCGTAATGAAGTACCAACCCTGTTTGGGCTTGGCCAGGCCTTTGATTGCCGCGGCAGTCTGCGAATAGGTGTCCCACATCCATTGAACCGCATATTCTGGCTGGCAGTCCTCGTTTGAGATGCGCAGGGGACCGCCGGCGAACAAGGCCGCTTTCTTCTTCTGTACGGCAAGATTCTGCATCGCCAGCGCCACGGCGGAGTTCACCATGTCTGCATAGGCGTCCACCTTATTGACATCGGCCCATTCCCTGGCCTTGGCTAGTGCGATGTCCGTCTTGTTCTGGTGGTCGGCGGACAGCAACTCGACCTTCATACCCTTGCATTCCCGGGCGAGGCAGTCGTCGATGGCCATTTGTGCGGCCACTACCGAACCTTGACCAGAAAACTGCGAAAATGAGCCGCTCATGTCTGTGAGCAGGCCGATCCTGACCGCGCCGTCGGAGATCTCAGCCTGCACCCCGGTTGCGGAAAGCATCGCCGTCAGCGCGACTGCAGACAGGCGAATTGTGTTGCTCAAACACTTGTTCATGATTTCCTCCGTGGATTCGCGGGCTCAGTGCGCGGTTGCGACCATGCCGTCGTCGATGTCGGCTTTGATGAGTGCCGGATCGCGCTCGGCCTCATCGCCATAGCCGCCGCCGCCGCCCATGTAGACCTTGACCCGGTCGCCACGATTGAGCGTGACCATGGATTTCGAGGCGAGCCTTTCTGTAACGCCATTGCGGGTCAGTTCACAATAGCCGCGTTTGCCCTCGTTGCCACCAAATAGGCCTTGCGGGGCATAGCGATGGCGGTCGGCATAGATGGCGAAAACGACACCATCCTTGAGCACGGAATACTCGCGGCTGAAGCCGGCACCGCCGCGGTACTTGCCGGCACCGAAAGAGTCTGGTTCCAGTGCGTAACGCTCCAGCCGGAAGAAGTCGTACTCCATATCCAGAGCTTCGGCCGGCGTGTTGGCGCAGTTCGACAGCGGGGAGTCCACGGCATCACATCCGTCGCCGTGCTGGGATCCGCCATAGCCGCCGCCGAAGATCTCCAGGTAGACGCTGTAGCCCTCGTGGCGCTGCAGGGAGAAGCAGGCTGCGGTCAAGGTGTCGAAGCCGGTCGCGATAACCTTTTCCGGAGCGACCGGCGCCAACGCCCGCATGATGGCGTTGTAGATTCGATAGTTTGCTTCCAGTCGGGCGCGCACAGGCGAGGGCGGGGCTGGGTTCAGGATCGAACCGTAGGGCGCCGTGATCCGAACCGCGCGCAGAATGCCATCGTTGAAAGGAATGTCCGGAGACGTCAGCACGGACTTGACACAGGTGACCGCGGCCGACACCGTGCACGAGAATGGCGAGTTCAGGTTGCGGCGAACCTGCGGGCTGCTGCCTGCAAAGTCGATATCGATAGATTCGCCTGTCACGGCAACCCTGACTTTGATCACCAAAGGCTCATCGGTCACGCCGTCATCGTCGATCACGTCTTCACCGTAATAGACACCGTCCGGCAATTGGCCAATGGCGGCGCGGAAGCGCCGCTCTGAATAGTTGACCATTTCTGCCATGACCTTGGTCACCGCGCCATCGCCATATTTGTCGCACAGTTGCACAAGCCGCGCCGCAGCGATGGCGTTGGCGGCAAACATGGCGTTCATGTCACCGATGGTCAGGTCCGGTACCCGGATATTCGCGCGGACCAGTTGTTCGAGCGGGCCGCCATCCCAGTCCCGGGTGCGAGACCAAAGGGTGGGGGGCAGGCGCAGCCCTTCCTGATAGATGTCGGTGGCGCCCGGATCGAGGCCTGGTGCGCCGCCGCCGAAGTCAATCTGGTGGGCGACACTGGCAGAGAACCCGACCAGCTTTGCGCCGTAGAAAATCGGGCAGAAGATATAGACGTCAGGCAGGTGCTGGCCACCCGAGTAGGGGTCATTGGTGATCATGAAGTCGTCCGGGCCGATGGTTTCGACCGGATGACGTTCCAGGCATTGCTTCAGCGTGATGCCGATAGGGCCGAGTTGGATGGGGATAAGCTCGGCTTGCGCCACGATATCGCCATGCACATTCGCGATCGCCGCCGAGCCATCGCTGGCCTCGCGCAGGATGGTCGAATAGGCGGAGCGGATCAGCTTTACGCCCATCTCACGCGCTGCGGCAAGGAGGCTTTGGCTGATGATGGCGTTGTCGAAAGGATTGACCGGCATGCTCATGCTTCCTTGGAAAGAATCAGGTTGGATTGGGAATCGACGCTGGCTGCCCAGCCTGCCGGTACGAGAACGGTGGTGGTGTAGTCCTCCAGGACTGCTGGTCCCGGCACGGTGGTCCCATCAGTACTAAGCCCCGCGACAGCACGGCGGCGGCACGGCGCCCAGGCTTTGCCGTCATACAGGGCAGGCTCGCCCGGAGCGGCCAGCAGGCTGCTTGTGGTGTCGGATGCAGCGGAAACATGTGACGTGGCCAGCGTTGCACCCACTCGCAGGGCGACGACTTCGATCGGTCTGCCGGACTTGTCGCTGTGGAAATAGATGCGATGGTGCGCATCGATGAAGCCCGCCTCCAGGCTCTGGCGATCCAGGGCCACAAGGGCCGGCGCATCGAGTTCGAGCGGCACTTCAAAGGCCTGTCCGACGTAGCGCATCTCAAGCGTGAAGCTGAAAGCCAGCGGCTCATCGAAAGCCATGTGACGAAATTGCGTTTCGAGGTCCTGTTGCATGGCGGCGAAGCGCTCGCGCAACTGGCCGCATGTCTGGTCGTCGACCTGAACTCGATGAGTCAGCGACTCATACTTGATGAAATCGGAGGCGAGCAGGCCGTGCGCTGAAGTCACGCCGGGGTTGGGCGGCGCAACGACCGTGGCGATACCAAGTTCTTCAGCGATTTGCGCCGCCTGCATCGGTCCGGCACCGCCAAAGGGCACCAGAACATAGTCGCGGGGATCGCGTCCACGCTGGGTCGACACAAGTTGAATGGCGCGAACAATGTTCGCATTGGCAAGGCGCACGGCGTTGTAGGCGACCGCCTCTACCGGAAGGCCGAAGTGCGCAGCGAGCGAATCAAAGGCCCGGTGCGCCGCGGTAACATCGATTTTCATCTGACCGCCGAGGAAGGCTTCGGGACGTACCGTACCGAGGACGACGTGGGCGTCAGTGATGGTAGGCAGGTTGCCACCACGCCCATAGCAGGCAGGTCCCGGCTGCGCACCAGCGCTCTCCGGGCCGACCCGCAGCATGCCACCGTCGTCAATCCAGATCAGACTTCCCCCGCCGGCACCCACCGTGACAATGTCCAGCACGGGGGTGCGCACGGGTAGCCCGTCGATCTCGGTTTCCGGAGCCAACGTCGGCTTACCATCTTGGACCAGGCACACATCAGAGCTGGTGCCCCCCATGTCGAAGGTAATGACGTTCCGGAAGCCAGATCGAATGACCTGGCGTACCGCGCCGACCACGCCAGCGGCGGGCCCCGAGAACAGCGCGCTGATCGCATTCTCACGCATGGCGTCAGCAGGCAGCCGCCCGCCGTTGGATTGCATCACCGAAAAGCGACCACGAAACCCTTCCCGAGTCAGTGCTTCCGTCAGACGCCCAAGGTAGCCTGCGATAACCGGCTGCACAAACGCGGACAGCGTCGCGGTGCTGGCACGTTCATATTCGCGGAACTCGCAGGCAACCTGATGGGAGCACGTCACAACGACCCCCGGCAGGGCAGACCGAATCATGTCAGCGAGGCGCCGTTCGTGGTCCGGATTACGGTATGCGTTGAGCAGGCAAATGGCTACAGCATCGAAAGTACCGGCTTCGAGCTTTGGCAGGACATCGGCGCGGAATTGCTCCTCATCCAATGCGAGTTCCACACTCCCATCGGCCAGTATGCGCTCGCGCGCTTCGAAGCAATCGCGACGCTTAACCGGTGGCGCCGGCTTCTTGTAGAAGAGGTCGTAGATCTGCTTGCGGTCGTGGCGCTGCAGAAAGAGGATGTCGCGAAAACCTTCGGTCGCAATAAAGGCGACCTTTCCACCCTTCCTCTCAAGAACCGCGTTGGTGGCAACTGTGGACCCGTGGGCAAAGTCGTCAATCCGTGCAAAGTCGATGCCGGCAGCTCGCAGCGCATCCAAGACGCCGATATCGGGAGATGCTGGTGTACTGGGCACCTTAATCACGTGTATCCGGCCATCACCGTGCGCGACCAGATCCGTAAAGGTTCCTCCGACTTCTACTCCTACTTTCATTTTGCTTTCCTTTATCCCGACATTGGGCGGTTGGCGGTAGCTAGCGGCGCTTGTGCAATGTGGTGCACGCGGACGGCGCCGTTCTGGTGCGGCTGCACAAAAACCGTATGGCTACAATCGATATGCGATACACTATATTTGTGTAGCGGTTACGAAGAGTTTATGCACGCTAGTGACATCGGTAAACGCTCATATGCAATCGCATATAGATTAATTTGTAACTTATATAGGGAATTCCACGATGGACAACGACAGGAGGAATTCGCCGATGTTTAACCAGTCGGTGGAAAAGGGGCTGACCATCCTGGCGGCATTCGGATCCCGCAACCGTCACATGAGCCTGGGCCAGATTGCGGATACGGTTGGCATCACACGCAGCTCCGCGCAACGCATCGTTTTTACGCTCGAAGCCCTTGGCTACGTGACCAAGGATCCTTACACCCGACGCTACGAGCTTGCTACTAAGGTGATGGAGATCGGATGCAACTATGTGGCGGCGAATACCCTCATCGATAGCGCCAATCCGTTCCTTTCCGCGATGAACAGCAATTGCGACGAAACGGTGTCGCTCACGGAGCCGTGCGGCAACAACATGGTGTACGTGGCCTCGTTCACGAGTCGTAAGCCGATCGTTGCGCATATGGCGATCGGCAGTCGCATGCCGATGTATTGCACATCGGCTGGCCGCGCTTATTTGGCGGGGCTGCCGGATGAAGAGGTTCGTGCCCTGCTGCAGCAGTCGGAGCTAAAGCCGCTGACGCCGAATACGCTGACCGATCCGGAGCAAATCTTTGCCAACGTGCTGGAAGGTCGAGTGCGCGGATTCTCGATGAATTTTGAGGAGTATTACCTCGGGCACATGAACGTTGGCGCGCCGGTTTGCAACAAGAATGGACGCGCTATCGCGGCGGTACATGTCGTGGCGCCGAGCAGCCGTTGGACCCGTGATGAGGTGCTTGGCAAGCTAGGCCCGATGGTTCGCGAGTGCGCAGGTGCAATCACCAACGCCGTGCGTTCCCACTAGGGCCGCCGAGACGAGACTGGGCCATCGCGGGCAACGACGATGTTCCCATCAATGGGGTAATCGAATGGAAGGGACTTCCCCGTCCCGAGGTTGCGGCGGAAGCCGCCAGGTGGCACCGCAGTGCCATGATGGTTGCAACAACAACCAGCGAAGGGGAAGTCCATGACTATCGTTACCGTTGGAATTGATCTCGCCAAGAACGTGTTTGCCATTCATGGCGTCGACCAAGCCGGCAAGGCAGTGCTCGTCAAGCCGAAGGTCTCACGCGATCAGTTGGTGCCACTGATTGCGCAGTTGCCGCCCTGTCTGATCGGCATGGAAGCCTGCTCTGGCGCACATCATTGGGCGCGGCTGTTTCGCCAGCACGGACACACGGTCAAGCTGATGTCCCCGAGATTGGTGGCACCTTACCGGATGTCCGGCAAACGCGGCAAGAATGACGCGGCGGACGCGGCGGCTATCTGTGAGGCGGTGACGCGGCCCAGCATGCGCTTTGTGCCGGTCAAGGATGAGCAACAGCAAGCGACCCTGAGCTTGCATCGAACCCGACAGGGATTCGTCGAAGAGCGTACCGCGACTTACAACCGCTTGCGCGGCTTGCTGGCGGAATTCGGCGTGGTGCTGCCGCAAAAGCCGGAGCGACTGCGCAAGGAGATCGGAATCCATCTGGAGGCCTTACCTGGCTGGGCGAATCGATGCATTCGAGACCTGCTGGACCATGCCGGCAGGCTGGAGGAGAAGCTGGACGAATACGATCGTGCTATCAGCGAGATAGTGCGTGAAGACGAACACAGCAAGCGCCTGATGCAGTTGCGAGGCATCGGACCGACTACGGCCAGTGCCCTGGCCGCCAGCATCGGCGCAGGACACGACTTCAGAAATGGTCGCCAGGTGGCAGCTTGGTTAGGGTTGACGCCAGGACAGCACAGCAGCGGAGGCAAACAACGCCTGGGCAGCATCACCAGAGCGGGAGACTCCTATCTTCGCTGCTGGTACTGGGGGCTCGCTCGGTGATAGCAAACGTGGGCGACAAGCAGGATCGATATAGCCGCTGGGTCCGAGACCTAATAGTGCGCCGCGGCTACTGGCGCGCGTCCATTGCCATTGCAGCCAAGAACGCGAGAATGGCGTGGGCCGTGCTGAAATACGGTGATGCCTTCAAACCTGCAACGACACTTACGTGAGCACAGATAGCGCGATCACCTTTTGTAAAGTTGAAGCGGAACTCATGAGCAGCTAGATCACTTTGCACTGCCAGCGATGATGTGAAGCGGGTTGGACCCGCCGCGAGGCGTACCTGGCAAAAGTTGGGGGACGCCAAGCCCGATAATCGAACGGAACCCTCGCGCGCGTCTTACATCAGGGTCCGGGCCTGCGGCCCAACATGACCGTTTGTAGTACTGCAGTCCTTCACCTCCTCCACATAACCGCGGCACGGCAGTCGGCACACAACAGAACCTCAATTGACGTCTTGCGCCAACGGGGAAGCCCTTGTAGTCCTTTTGCTGTAGATTGATACGGTCAGACCTAAAAAGACGTTCTGTAACACTGACTTAGTGAGCCGCCGTTTCGCGCCGCACGGCCCTCTCTTTGCTGATTGGTACGCTTGCCCACCGTTTCCGCCCTTGCGAAGCTGGCACACGGAGGGCCATGCTTAGGGTGCGCCGAACTGATCGGCCAACAGGTGCAACAGGGTTTCCCCTTAGCTGACATGCTTGCACTGACGCAAACTTAACTTCTATTATAGACCGACCGGTCGGGCGAATATATGTCGTGGCCGCCGGCGCGGGCCTGGCCTTCGGTTGTCAAACGGCACGGCGGCCGCTCGAACCCTCAACTCCATGGTTTGCAAGGCTGACGTGTCATGACATCTGTCACTGCTCCGATGCGCCCCATTCATCACGCCGAACCGGTCCGGGTTCGCCGCAGCGCGGCAACCGACATCGATGCCCATACCAAGCAGTTGATTGACTGGAACCTGCACTATGACCAACTGGACCGTGGCCGCTTCGACGGAAACTTCACCGACATACGTTGGCCGGGTCTGCAGGTGTTTGTCGAAACGACTACCCGGCAAGTACGCCAACGGGGCCACCTTGGTCAGAACACTTTGGGGGTCGCCACGCTGCTTTCGGGCGACGACGCGATCCGTATCAACGGCAAGCGGGGCGGCACCGGCTCGCTGATCGCGGTCCACTCGGCCGAGCTCGACGTCTGCACACCGGCAAACTGCACGCTCGCCGGCCTGGTCATCGACGCAGACCTTGTGCGTAGCGCAGCCTCGTCGATGCCGGAACTGAGCCGCGTGCTCGACGCCGGCTCGTTGCCCGACATCAAAGCACCCCAGACGTCGCTGCCCTCATTTCGCACCATGCTGATGTCGGTCGTCGAGTTGGCGATCGACAGACCGGCCACCTTTCACGACCCCATCGTGCAGCGGGACATTCGCGACGGTCTCATATTGCATCTCGTCCAGGCCATGGCCGATGCGGAGCGATCCGACGAAGTTCACGGCGCCTACGCACAAAAGCGCCTCGTCGATCGAGCCTGCGAGCTGATGCTCGCCAACCCCGAAGAGCCACCGACGCTGCTGGAGGTGTGCAACAGGATTGGTGCCAGCGCCCGCAAGCTGGGCTATTGCTTCCAGGACGTGCTCGGGATGAGCCCGGCCCGCTACGTCAAGGCTGTCCGGCTGAACGCGGTGCGGCGAGAGTTGCGCAGCGTCCGCGATCCCTTCATAAGCATCTATGATGTCGCCGCACGCTGGGGCTTCTGGCATTTCGGCCACTTCTCCGCCGACTACAAGCGTCAATTTGCAGAGTTGCCTTCCGACACCCTGCGACGTGCCCGAGGTGCGTCGCCGGCATGAACGGCGGGAAGCCGCGGCGCCCCAGGGTCGGGTGCCGCGCCATCGGCTACTTCTTGATGCTGATGACCTGCGGCTGCGTCACCGCTTTCAGTCCATCGACCCCGAATTCGACGCCCCAGCCCGAACCTTTCACCCCGCCGAACGGCACCATCGGATGGATGGCGCCATGCTGGTTGATCCAGACGGTGCCCGCCTGGATGCGGCTCGCGACCGCTTTGGCCTGCTCGAGATCGGTGGACCAGACAGACGCTCCGAGCCCCGCGTCGAGCCGGTTGGCGCTTGCAATGGCCGCCTCGACGTCGGTGTAGCGGATGATCGGCAGCACAGGACCGAACTGCTCCTGGTCCACCAGGCTCGCGCCGTCGGCGATGTCGGTGACCAGGGTTACCGGATAGAAGTAGCCCGGTCCGCCTCGCGGCTTGCCGCCGCAGACGATGGTGGCGCCCGCCTCTCGTGCCTGCTCGACCAGCGACGCGACCTTGTCGTATTGCATGCGGTTCTGAATCGGTCCCATCGCGATGCCTTCGTCCATGCCGTTGCCCATTGGCATGGTTTCCGCCAATGACTTCAGTTCACCGACCACAGCGTCGTGCAGGCTGTCGTGAACGTACAGCCGCTTGGCGCAGGCGCAGGTCTGTCCCATGTTGAGGAAGGTGCCCCAGAACAGGCCCATGGCAATGGCCTTGGGGTCTGCGTCGGGCAGCACGATGGCCGCATCGTTGCCGCCCAGTTCCATGGTGGTGGGCGTGAGGTTGCGCGCTGCAGCAGCGGCGATGTGCGCACCGGTCGCGCCGGAGCCGGTGAACATGATCTTGTCGACGTCCGGGTTGTCCACCAGAAGCGCGCCGACTGCGCCGGTTCCGCTGACGGTGTTGATGACGCCCGGTGGCAGCACCTCGGCGATCAAGCGCACCATCTCAAGCGTGCCGATGCTGGTGTATTCCGAAGGCTTGATCACCACCGTGTTGCCGGCGCGGATCGCGGGGATCATCTGCCAGACTGCAATCAAAAGCGGCCAGTTCCAAGGCGCGATCGCTGCCACTACCCCGAACGGCTTGCGGTGGACTTCATCGAGGCGCGTGGCGTCTTCGAAGGCCACTTCCACGGGCAGGTCCAGGCTCGCGGGAACCTGCGACCACACCTCGCAGCCCCACACCTCGAAACGGGCGCCGGGCACCTGGTCGGGGCCCACGCCGCCGAGTGGTTTTCCCTGCTCGCGCGTGACCCATTCAGCCAGGTACTCGGCGTTGATCTTGATGACTTCGGCGACTCGCATCGTGAGCGCCTTGCGTTCTGCGTCAGGGCGAGCCGCCCATCCGGGCTGCGCCGCCTTGGCCGCTGCCACGGCCTGGGCCACCTGCTCCGGGGTGGACTTGGGCACGAGGCCCAACACCTCGCCCGTGGCCGGATTCATCGACTCGAAGCTGTGCGCGGATGTGACGCCAGTTCCGTTCACGATGTTCTGAAATGTCTTCATAGCTGTGCTCCTGTAGCTCGTAGAGTCCCGCGTCCGGCTCAAAGAACGGGCCGGTGATGTGAGTGGATGGATCGATGCGCCAAGGACTGTCGTCCTCAGCCAAGAAGCGGTGATTTGCGTTTCGTGTAGCCGGTCGCCTGTTCCCAGGCATGCGCGAGTTGCAACACGGCGAAATCCTTCTGCGCGGGTCCAAGGATCTGCAGGCCCATCGGCAGCCCGGAAGGGCTGAACCCTGCGGGGACGCTGATCACCGGCACGCTGGCCAGCGTGCCGCCGATCACCACCTCCATCCAGCGGTGATAGGTGTCCATGGTCTTGCCGGCAATCGACTTGGGCCAGTCGATCCTGGCGTCGAATGGGAATACTTGCGCCGACGGCAACACGAGGTAGTCGTACTTCTGGAACAGGGTGTTGAGCGCCTGGTACCACGCGGAGCGGTCGACGCTCGCGCGCCAGACGTCGGCACTGGTCAGCTTCATGCCGTTCTCGATTTCCCACACCGCTTCAGGCTTGAGCTGCGCCCGCGTCTTTTCGTTGGCGTAGAGCGGGCCTGCGATGCCGGCCATGAGAAAGCCCCGCAAGGTGAGCCAGGTGCGCCAGAGGCGGTCGGGAGCGAACTCGGGCTGCACCTCATCCACGGAGCAGCCCAGCGTGGTGAAGTGCCGCAGAGCATCCTTGCAAAGCGCCATCACGCCGGGCTCGGTGGGCAGGTACCCGTTGAAGTCGCCCATCCAGCCGATGCGCGTGCCCTTGAAATCGCGCTGCAGCGGCCGAGTGAATTGAGCCGGGTCCTGGTCCAGGGACAACGGCGTGCGAGCGTCGTATCCCGCCTGCACCGACAGCAGCATCGCCAGGTCGGCCACCGTGCGCGCCATCGGGCCTTCATAGCCCAATTGCTGGTAGAAGACCTCGGACGTCGGGCCATAGGGCACGCGGCCCCAGGACGGACGAAAGCCGAAGACGTTGTTCCAACCGGCCGGGTTGCGCAACGAGCCCATCATGTCGCTTCCGTCAGCCACCGGCAGCATGTTCAGCGCCAGGGACACCGCAGCGCCACCGCTGCTGCCGCCGGCGCTCTTGCCTGGGTCGAAGGCGTTTCCGGTGGTGCCGAAGACGGTGTTGTACGTATGCGAGCCCAGCCCGAACTCGGGCGTGTTGGTCTTGCCGATGAAGATGGAGCCACTGCGGCGCTGACGCTCGACGACGATCGCGTCAGTTTTGGGCACGTAGTTCCTGAGGATCGGCGAGCCCTGTGTGGTCACGATTCCCGCGGTGTTGGCCAAGTCCTTTGGCGCCTGGGGAAAGCCGTGCATCCAACCCATGCGTTCGCCTCGCGCCAACTGTGCGTCGCGCTCGGCCGCCTGCCCCAGCAGGCCCTCACGCGCCTGCAGCGAGACGATCGCGTTTACCTTCGGATTCAGCCTGTCGATCTGTGAAAGGTAGGCCGTCATTACCTCGACACAGGAGACGCTGCGCGACTGGATGGCCTGGGACAGTTGAATCGCGGTCCAGCCGGTGATCTCCCCGGTCGGCTTCGGCGCCGGAATGGGGGCGGCCGCCGAGTGAGCGAAGGCGCTCGCGGGCGCTGCCATTGTCACGGCGCCCAGCTTGAGAAAGGTGCGGCGATGCATGTCGGTGCCGGCGGATTCCGGTTTCGTCGAGCCGTGCATGTTAGTTCCTGTAGCGATGTGGATGAGGACGTCGGGAAGGGTTACTTGCCAGGCGCTGTTGCTTCGTTCAGGCCCAGCGTTGGCGTTTCATCGAAGAAATTCCAGGGCTTGAGCAGCGCATGCACCCACTCGGTGGGCATGATCGGCCACTCCTCCGCACGTGCGACGTGGGTGGTGCCTGTGGTCAGCCAGACCACGTTATCGGTGTTCACAATGGACTGGTCGTCGCGGATGAACTCTCCCAGGCCGGTGTCCTTGTTCGACCGGTTCGGGTACTTACCCTCCGGGAACCTTTCGTCCGCGTTGTGGCGCGTGACCCATAGCTGCTTGTCCATGAAGCTCAAGCGGTGCCTGATCCACTCATCCTTGCCGAAGTTGGCGCCCTTCGCAATCGGATGCGTGCCGCCAGCGTACGGGATCAACTGATATGACACCGGGTTGCCAACCTTGTTGGTCTTGCCGGGATTGCTCAGCAGACGAATATTTGACGGGTCGAACTGTTGGGCAGCCTGCTGTTCGGTCGCCGCCGTGTGTTGCACCGTCTGCATGGTGCTGGTGCGCGGACCGCCCCGCGTGTTGGGAGCCACGACATTGGCGATCTCGGTGAGCTCGTTGGCTTCGCCATCGACGTCCAGGTCGAGCCGGAAGTTGTAGATGTGCTGGTGTGTCGTGCCGACGATATTGTGGTCAATCAGCGTGCCGTAGCGAGTGTCTTCGGCCGCAGTCGCATCCTGCATGGTGCGTGACTTCACGCCCTTGACGGCCTCGATGCCGGTGGCTCCCGCGTTGATGCCGATGGTGCCGTTCTCGGCGAAGACCCAGTCGAAGATGTAGTCGTAGTTGCCCACGGTGCTGATCCAGCGCACCACCAACTCACGACGCTCCGTGCTCAGGTTCGGCTTGCCCATTTCCTGGTGCTTGAACTCGGGGCCGGCATAGCGCTCGAACACGGCAATCGCGTGGGGTATCCTCGCAGGTGCGCCAGTGTAGTCAGCCAGCGTCGCGTCCAGCAGCACGGCGTTCTCGGGGGCGTCCTTGCCCGGTTGGATCGGCGAGGTCAGGGTGCCCATGCCGTACTCACCCGAGTCCAGGTAGGCCTTGAAGTACCAGCCAGTGTCCGGGTCGCCGTAGGGCACGATCATCCCACCCAGCGAGCCTTCGTACATGATCTTGCGCTTAGTGCCCTTGTCGTTGTAGGTGACCGTCGACAGCACCAGGCCGACGCGCGAATCCAGCCGCAGATGGAAATCCCAGTTGCGCCAGTGCAGCGTGTTGCCGGTGATGGTGTAGTTCTTCCCTTCGGGCTCGGTGATCTCGAGGGGCTTTGGGGGCGGGGTAACGGTGCGGTCGCTGCCGTTATAGGGCGTCGGCTTCAACGGCACGGGCACCACGCCCTGGTCCTCGATCTTGATTACCTGCTTTTTTTGCAGGTCGACCACAGCCACAAGGTTCTCGATCGGATGTGCCCAGTGGTTGCCGTCGCCGACATCGAGATAGCTCACCACCTTGAGGAGCCGGCCATCCTCCCTCAATCCGTCTTTGCCGTCGAAGTAGCCCACCGTCAGCGGCGTGCCGACTACCTTCTTGACGTCGTGGATGCCTCGCTTGGCCAGCACCTGGGCAAATTCGGGACTGGACTCGATGGCCGCCTGCACGGTCGCGAAATCGTCGACCAGGACCATGCCGTGCACGCCCTCGATTGGCTTCCAGCGGGTGACGCTGCGCGCAGCCAGATCCACCGTGCCCTCGATGACATGCTGCCCGTCCAGGATCACGAACTCGGCCTGGCGTGGCGTTTTCACCGGCTGTCCGGTCAGGGTGAAGGTCCACACCTGGTCCTTGGGTGGCGTCTTCACGCTGATCTCGGTGAACCGAAAGCCTGGCTGGTAGCGACCGGCTGCCTTGAGAATTTCGACGGTGGCCTTGATCTCGTCGGCCGTCAGGGGATTCAGTGGGCTGGGTGTGCGCTCGACCACGAAGGTCTTGTCCAGGCTGGACTGAAACACCCGGTTGATAAACTGCTCCGAGACGTAGTCCTTGCCGCCTCGCGTCACAACTGGAGCGTCCAGCTTCAGGGGTTGCCCGTTGACCAGGGCTGTCTGCGAGCCTGGCTTGACTCGCACCAGCGTGCTGTTGCGAGTGATGGTGTAGACACCTGAGAACGCGTCCCAGCGAACCGTAGCGCCAAAATCCTCCAGGGTTTTCCTGAGCGGAACCATATGTGCGGCTGCGCCGTGCGCATGCGCGGGGGCGGACCAAAGTCCTGCGGCGCCGACGAATCCCAGGCCCAGTACCAGGGCAAGACTGATGGCGCAGAGCTTCGGAGGACGGAAGGAAAGAGGGCGGAAAATGGCTGGCATCGGAAGGCTGCGGGCTGAGTCATGAACGTTGGAGTGAGTATCGGTGCGGGTGCCTTCTTGCCGTTATCCGGATTCTGCAAAGAATGCGAAATCGGGCGCTTGGGCGGACGGACGCGGAAGGCACACGTGAGGATCATGACCAGCCGTCTACGCAACTTCCTGAAGCTGGCGAGTTCATTCTGCGCGAAACCCGGCGCAAGCCATATTGCGCAGTTTCGCAGCCGGGATTACCCCGCCGCCCGGCTAATTGCCGTCGGCCGCCTGCGCGCCGGCCCCAAAGCGCAGGCGCAGGCTCCGGTTGGCATCCAGCAGCGAACCGTCCGCCACTTCCACCACGCGGTGCAGGTAGGCTTCGCTTACGTCGAGCAGCGCCCCATACAGGGTGTGGCACAAGCCGCGCGCGGTGCGGCCGGGCCAGTCTAGCGGCAGCATCGCTTCGGGCAGGTTGGGGTCGCGCAGCAGCACGTGCCCGATTGTTGATCGGTCGGCAAGCGATCCAGGCTCAGCAAGAGCCAGCGGCTGTATGGACGCCCCCGGTTTGCCAAGCGCTGCGCGAGGTCGATGGCTAAAAGGTAGATTGCAGCCATGTATCCGGATTTCGTTCGGGCTCATGCCCGCGATCCCTGATGGAATCCGCTGACCGACGCCCCATCAACCAAGTGAACTCGGAGTTCGTTGTACCAGTCGGGCTCTGCCGGTCACGGTCTGACCTGTCCTGCCATCAATCTGCGTGTTGCCTGAGCAATCTTTGGGGGGGTGTGGAAGTTCTCCGGGGTCAAGTTGGTTGGATGCGTATTGGTCTGCCGTCGCTAAGCGGCTGTGCCGGCCGTTGCTGGCGAGAAGCCTGATTCGTACTCCCGGTCGCATGCAAGCAGCGCCCAGACGATTCGTGCGTTCTTGTTCGCCAGAGCGACGGCAGCGACGTTGAGGTTCCGTCGCTCCAGGAGCTTCTGCAGCCATGGATTGCTGTGCTGATCCGGCTTGCTCCGAAACGCCGTCACTGCGGATCGTGCCCCGTGGATGAGCAAGGTTCTCAGATAGGTGTCGCCACGCTGATGCCGAGGGTCGTCTTGCCTCCGCTGGACGACTGGGCGGGTACGAGGCCCATCCAGGCCGCGAGTTGCCGGCCGTTCTTAGAGTTCTTGGCGTCCCCGACCGTAGCCACGAGCGCGCTCGCTGTAATCGGGCCGATGCCGGGGATCTTCTCAAGCTTGCGACTTGCTTCGCTGTTGCGGTGCGATGCCTTGATCTGGGCCTCGAGCTCGCCGACCTGGGTATCGAGTTCCTTGAGGTGATCGAGCAGGCGCTCGATCAACAGCCGGAAGCTGCCTGGCAGCTCATTGCTGGCGTCTTCGATGAGTTCGCGCACACGGCCGCGAAAACGTGCCGATGCTGTGACGGGTGGGGGCGTCCATCCCATTAACCAACGACGGCCCCATTCTAGTCTGGCGGACCAGACCCCGGATGAGGCATACTTCGCAACGCTGCCAGCGCTCAAATCGGCAGCCTGACTGCCCCAGCGCTTCCACTTAAAAGCTCCGGATCCCTGTCCGAACAAACGGCGCCACCTCTCCCTACCTGCTGTGGCGTGCCGTCGATCAGCATGGGAGTCCGCGCCAAATTGGGGGAAAACGACCGTACCACTTCCAAGAGGCGAGTGAGCACATAGAATGCGCGCATGTCATCCGATCTTCAGCCGGCGATCGCCGTGCTTCAGCTCCGAATTGCGCTGCGCGGCTTGAGTCCGCCGGTTTGGTGACGCGTGGTCATTCCGGAGCACATTACACAGAGTCGGCTACACGATGTCATCCAGGCGGCCATGGGCTGGACGAAGCCATCTTGCCCGTCCAAGGCCGGCGGCACGAACAGCTTGTCAAGCGGCATCAGCGCGGTCGCCGGCACGGCGGTGTGCCCACCAACGTAGAGGGTCAGCGTAGTGGCGTGCGCCGCGAGGAACGCCTCGATCGCTCGGGCCTTGCCGGCGCTGAAGGCCGAGGATGGCCCGGGTCCAGCCATCGCCGAGGCCGTTAACGCGGTCGGCCAACTGGCCCAGCGTGATCACGCCTGCGGCCGCCAACCACCTGTCATTTTCAATCGCCTTGCCGTGGACGAACGCTCCCGCCGTGGTATGTTCTGCCCGTCGCGCGGCCGTCGAGGCCGCAACCCGCCCACCGGACCGCATGAACCAACCCATCGACACCGCCGACGACGATTTCGTCGACAACTACACCCCAGCCCTGCTGGCCCAGGCCAGCCAGCTGATTTCGGGCGAATTCCACGTGATCGTGCAGGCCAATGGTTTCACCGTCGCAGACTGGCGCGTCCTGTCCACGCTGTCCGGCGGCAAGCCAATCAGCATCGGGGAACTGGCGCAGGTCTCGGTGACCAAGCAGCCCACCGTGACGCGCCTGCTCGACCGCATGGAGGCGCAGGGCTACGTCAAGCGCATCCCGCACGAGACCGACCGGCGCATCACGCTGGTGCGCATCACGCCACGCGGGCAGAAGCTGACCTCCACCCTGATCGCACAGGCCCGGGCCCACGAGGACCACGTGCTGGCGCCACTCGGCAAGAAGAAGGCCGACGAGCTGCGTGCCACGCTGAAGCTGCTGATCCACCTGCACCGCCCTGCCAACTGAGGGCAGGGTTGCGCCTCAGGCCGGCCGGCGCATCTGGAACAGCGTCGATTTGCTGATCTCGTAGTAGTCGGCCGGGCCGCCACCGCGCAGGATGGGGCGTGCGGCGGCGGTGTCATAGACCCCGTCCGGCAGGAAGGCGCGGTCGATATGCACGCCGACTACCTCGCCGAGCACCATCCAGGTATCGAGCATGGCGCCGTCGGCCTGGTTCAGCTGCATGACCCTGGTCGCGCGGCACTCGAACGATACCGGGCTCTCCTGCACGCGAGGCGCCGACACCAGGCGCGACCGCACCGGCGTCAGGCCCGCCAGGCCGAATTCGTCGACCTCGGGCGCGACGCCGGCGCTGGTCATGTTCATGCGCTCGGCCAGCGGGCGCGTCACCAGGTTCCAGACAAAGTCGCCAATGTCCTCGACATTGCGCACGGTGTCCTTGTAGCCGACGCTGGAGAACGCCACCACTGGCGGCGTGTAGTTGAAGACGTTGAAGAATGCGTAGGGCGCCAGGTTGGCGCGTCCGGCCTTGTCCACCGTCGAAATCCAGCCGATCGGGCGTGGGCCGACAATGGCGGCCAGCGGATCGTGCCGCAGCCCGTGACCGCGCGTGGGCTCGTAGAAGTGAATGTCGTCCATGTGCATGTGCGAAGCGTCGTCCCCGCGGGAGCAGGGACGACGAAAGCGTGGGATGGCGCTCAGTACTTGCCGCTCAGCAGCTCGCCGCAGCCGGCGACCTCGGCGCGCAGGTTCAGCTTGCGCAGCATCTGCCAGGTGGTGGCCACCGCTGCCGACACCGTCGGGATGCCCGACTCGTCCTGCACCTTCTGGATCGACGGCAGCGACTGCATCTGCACGCAGGCCGACAGCACGATGGCGTCGACACCGGTGGTGTCGATGCGCTTGTAGATCTCGAGCAGGTTGGCCGGATCCTGCGCGGCGACCTGCAGGTTGTCGGGGATCTCCAGCGCGGTGTAGTCCTTGACCTCGATGCCTTCGCTCTCGATGTAGTCGACCACCATCTTCGTCAGCGGCTTCATGTACGGGCACACCACCGAGACACGCTTCGCGCCCATGGCGTGCAGGCCGTCCACCAGCGCGCCGGCGCTGGTCACCACCGGCGCGGGGTTGCCGTTGTCGACGGTGCGCTGCGTCAGGCGTGCCTCGGAGACGCGGTGATAGCCCTTGCCCATGCTCATGATGGCCACCAGGCAGGCGTAGCCCAGCACGTCGACGCGCGCGTCGGAGAGCTCGATGGCGCAGCGGTCGCTGTCGCGGTCCATGGCTTCCAGCTCTTCCTTCACCACCTTCTTCATGCGCATGCGGCTGGAGTGGAAGGTGAAGCGCTCGGCGAAGTCCTTCTCGCGCTCGCGCAACATGGCGGGGATTTCCGTCTCCATGGTGGTATTGGAGGACGGTACGATCTGCCCGATGCGCAGCGGCTTCTGGGGCGTCAACAGGAAAGACATTTACTTGCTCTCGGAAAGGTCGAATGCATTGAGTTCCGCTTCCTCGGCGTCGAGATCGAAGGCCTGGCTGGCGCCGTCCAGGAACTGGGCGGGCTGCAGCGGCCGGCGGTCGACGCGCAGGTCGAAGATGTCGAAGCGGTTGTAGTGGCCGGTGATGTCGTGCATCTGGCGCGGCTGGATGCAGCGCGACAGGTCGATGTCGGCGTAGACGATGCCTTCCGCGTCGATCAGCGGCTCGCCGATGACGCGGCCATCCGGGCCGAGGAAGCCGGAGAAGGCGCTGTTGCGGCGTGACAGCAGTTCGCGTGCCTTGAGATTCAGCGGGCTCATCGCTTCGATGATCTCCTCCGAAACCGTCGAGCACGACACCGCCGTGAACACCTTGCCCTCGAAGCAGTGGGCGGCGGCGCGCACCTTGATGGCCTCGGCCATGTCATAGTCGGCCGGTGCCACCGGCAGCGCGATATAGCTGGCCACGTGCATCAGCTCGCCCTGCGACAGCAGCGAAAAGCGCGCCAGCGTGTTGGTGTTCTCGCCGCAGGCCAGCGAGCCGAGCGGGCCGACGCTGGTCTGGTGCACGCGCAGCGCCGAGGCATCGCCATTGGCCCAGGTCAGCTTCTCGGCCCAGGTCGGCACCAGCTTGCGGTGGCGGCCCAGGATGCGGCCTTCGTCGCTGATCGTCACCAGCGTATTGAACAGGGTGCCGATGCCGGTGCGGCTGCGTTCATTCACGCCAACGATCACGTTGATGTGGTTGGCCTGCGCCGCCTGCGCGATCTTGCGGATCTCCGGGCCGGGGATCTC